>DASYLG010000598.1:0-17016 GCA_036009685.1 Iamia sp.
ACGGGTCGAGATCGAACAGACCCTGGAATGCCAGCGAGAGCTGGCCTTCGCCGATGGCGCGCCGCAGATCGCTTTCGAGCTGGAGCTTGTGGCCGAGCTGCTCGTGCAGGCTCGCGTCGAACAGCGCGAGCTGGCCCTTGCCGTCGGCCTTGGCCTTGTACATCGCGAGGTCGGCATCGCGCAGAACTTCATCGGGGTCGCGGTAGCCCATGTCGCTGAACGTGATGCCGACGCTCGCGAACGGCCGCACCTCGGTGCCGTTGATCGAGACCGGCCGCTCGAGCGACTTCAGCAGGCGCTGGCCGAGGCTGATCACCTCGGCCGGCTGCGGCGTCTCTTCGAGCAGGATCGCGAATTCGTCGCCGCCAAGACGCGCAACCAGATCGTTCGGGCGCACGCAGGCGTTCAGGCGGCGTGCCACTTCCTTCAGCAGCGCATCGCCGGCGGCGTGGCCCAGGCTGTCGTTGACGATCTTGAAGTTGTCGAGATCGAGGAAGAGCACCGCGGCCAGGGACTGCTGCCGACCGGCGCGGGCCACCGCCACGCGCAGGCGGTCGAGCAGGAGGGTGCGGTTGGGCAGGCCGGTGAGCGGGTCGTGGGTGGCCTGGTGCTCGAGCTGGTCCTCGAACGCCTTGCGCTCGCTGATGTCCCGCCCGACCACGGCGACGGAGTCCATGTGCTCGTCGTCGCGCAGGGCCACCATCACCACCGACAGCGGCACGGCATCGCCCTCGGCGTCGTGGACGGCGAGCTCGCCCTCCCACAGGCCCGACGCCTCCAGGGCGGGGACGACCTCGTGGATCACCCGGTGGTGCACCCACGGGGGCACCCGGGTGGTGAGGGCGTCGAGGGTGGACGAGGCCTCGTCCAGCCCGAGCAGGGCGAGACCGGCCCGGTTCATCGCCACCCGGCCGTCGGCGAGGGTCAGCATCCCGACCAGGTCGGTCGAGGCCTCGAGGGCCATCGACAGACGCTGGCGGGCGGTCTCCGACTCGACCTCCCGGGACACGTCCCGGATGGTGAAGATGAACCCCTCGATGTCGGGGTCCGACGACAGGTCGGCGAACCGGACCCGCAGGTGGCGCCACTCGCCGTCCGCATCCGGGGCCCGGACCGAGAAGGGCTCGTCGGACGGCCCGGCGCCGTCGCCGACGACCCGCTCCCAGGCCCGGGGCACGTCGTCGGGGTGGACGAGGCTCTGGGCCGGCAGGCCGAGGAGGGCCTCGGGGGTGTGGCCCAGCACGGTCTCGACCGACGGGCTGATCCAGCGGATGCGGGCATCGGGCGCGACGACGACGATGACGTCGGAGGAGTAGCCGACCAGCTTGCGGAAGCGCCGCTCGGCCGGGCTGGTCTCGCTCGGGGGCGGGGCGTCTGGTGGGGCCATCCTCTTCCTCGGTCGGCCGATGGCGGCCTCAGGCTAGGCCGTGGATCCCACTGCGGAGGGTGACCGACCGAACACGTTCCGGGCGAGAGGGGGTGGCCCCACCGTGGACGGACCGCCGGGGGGTGGGCCCCGTCGCCAGCGGCAAGACTGACCAGCGGCCCGCGGAGCGACCCCGGGTCCGACGACCGAGAGCCGGAGCCATGACCGACCCGCCCGCTGCGCCGGGACCGCCCGGCGGCCACGACGCCACCCAGGCCTTCCCGGCGGGCGGAGCCCCGCCCCCACCACCGGTGTCACCGCCGCCCGCCGCCTCCGTCCCCCCGCCGGACGCGGCCCCGGCCCCGGGCTCGGGCCAGGGCGTCGGCCCGCCCCCCGGCCATCCCGCCGATCCGACGCAGGGCTACCCCGCCGGCCCGACACAGGGCTATCCGGCGGGGCCGGCTCCCGGCTACGCCGTCGATCCGAGCCACGGCTACGCCGCCGGCCCGACACAGGGCTACCCCGCCGATCCGACCCACGGCTACGCCGCCGCGCCGGCCGCCGGCTACCCGGCCGGCCCGACGGGCGGCGCCGCGGGCGATCCCGCCGGGGCGCCGGGCGGGGGTCCGCCGCCCGCACCCATCGCTCCGTCCTCCGGTCGGCGGGGCGGCAAGGGCCGCATCGCCGGTCGGGCCCTGTTGGTGCTGGTCGTGATCGGGGCCCTGGCCGGCGCCACGGCGTGGGGCTTCGTCAACCGCTCCAGCGCCGAGAGGTGGAGGGACCGCAGCGAGACCGCCGATGCCGCCCTGGAGGAGAGCCTCGAGCGCGTCGAGGTCACCAGCGGCGATCTGGAGGACGCCCAGACCCGGCTGCACGACCTGGCCAACGAGAAGGCGGGCGAGACCGACCGCAACCGCATCCTCTCCGAGATCGTGGCCCAGGCGCCCGAGGTCACCTCCGCCCTGGCCGACTGCCAGCAGGAGACCACCGACCTGGCCAACGACATCATCGCCGCCTTCGGCGACCCCGCCGCCGACGCGGCCGCCTTCCAGGACCGGATCGGCGAGGTCAACGAGACCTGCGAGACCGCCCTGGCGCAGGCCGAGGATCTCGTGGCCACCATCGAGGGCCTGGGCATCTGATGATCCCCCCGTCCGCCGTGGCCCGTCGGGCCGGCGCCGTGCTGGCCACCGCCGCCCTGGTGGTCCTGGGCAGCGGCTGCGTGGCGCCGCCCAGCGAGCCCGAGGTCGACACGTCGGCCATCGACGCCCCGGTCGAGGTCGACCCCGGCCTCTACACGGTCCGCATCCGCAGCCAGACCTGCGAGGGCCTGGGCGTGGGCTCGGGCTTCCTGATCGACGGCACCACCATCGTGACCAACCGCCACGTGGTCGAGGGGGCCGACACCCTGGAGGTCGAGACCTCGGAGGGCGAGAACCTCACCGTCGACGTGGCCAACCAGGGGCTGCTGGCCGACCTGGCGGTGGTCCGTCTGGTGTCGTCCATGGAGGACGTCATGGGCGACACGCCGCACGCCACCCTGGCCCCGGTGAACCCCGAGCCCGGCGACGAGATCCGGGCCTACGGCTACCCCGAGGGCGGTGTCCTGACCGTCACCGAGGGCGAGGTCGAGGACTACGTCGCCGACCCCCAGCTGGGGAACCTGTCCAAGGTGATCCGCTCCGAGGTCGAGATCCACCCCGGCAACTCGGGCGGCCCCGCCATCAACGAGCGCAACCAGGTCGTCGGGGTCGTCTACGCCATCGAGGTGGCCACCGAGAAGTCGCTCATCGTCCCGGTCGACACCCTCCAGCGTCTGCTCGAGGACGACGAGGGCGTCGAGACCGTCCAGGGCTGCTAGTCCGACCGGTCGTTCCATAGCGGTGCTATGCATAGCAACGCCATGAGACTCCATTTCGCTTACTTGATGGTCAGGGAAATGCCCTCGTAGGGTCACGCCCATGGCCGATGCCCCGACCCCCCGCGTGACCGAGATGGTCGCCGCCATGACCCTCGACGAGAAGGCCGGGCTGACCGCCGGCGTCGACTTCTGGTCGACCCTGCCGGTCGCCCGGGTCGGGCTGCCGCGGGTGCGGGTCACCGACGGGCCCAACGGGGCGCGGGGCCCGGTCACGCGGGGCGAGGGCGGGCTCCGGAGCGTGTGCGTCCCCTGCGGCACGGCCCTCGGGGCGTCGTGGGACGTCGACCTGCTGGAGCGGGTGGGCGGGCTGCTCGGCACCGAGGCCCGGCGCAAGGCCTGCCGGGTCCTGCTGGCGCCGACGGTGAACATCCACCGCTCGCCCCTCGCCGGGCGCAACTTCGAGTGTTACTCCGAGGACCCGCTGCTCTCCGGCCGCGCCGCCGCCGCCCTCATCCAGGGCGTCCAGGCCCAGGACGTCGCCACCACGGTCAAGCACCTGGTGGCCAACGACGCCGAGCAGGAGCGGACGTCGATGAGCTCCGACGTCGACGAGCGCACGCTCCGCGAGATCTACCTCCTGCCCTTCGAGCTGGCCATCCGCGAGGGCGGGAGCCTGGGCGTGATGACCAGCTACAACCGGCTCAACGGCATCTGGTGCACCGAGGACGAGGCGCTGCTGACCGGGATCCTCCGGGACGAGTGGGGCTTCGAGGGCTTCGTCGTCACCGACTGGTACGGCGTGACCACCACCGAGGTCTCGGCCGCGGCCGGCGTCGACCTGGAGATGCCCGGGCCCGGGCGGGCCTTCGGTGCTCCGCTGGCCGAGGCCGTACGGGCCGGCACCGTGGCCGAGGCCGACGTCGACGCCCAGGTGACCCGGCTGCTGTCGGTCTTCGAGCGGGTCGGCGCCCTCGACGACACCGGCGAGGAGGAGCCCGGATCAGCCGACGAGCCCGCCGACCGCGAGCTGGCCCTCGAGGCCGCCGTCGCCGGCACGGTGCTGCTCACCAACGACGGGACGCTGCCGCTCGACCGATCGACCCTGCGGCGGGTCGCCGTGATCGGCCCCAACGCCGACAAGGCCGTGATCATGGGCGGGGGCTCGTCCCACGTCGAGCCCTTCGGGGTCGACACCCCGCTGGAGGCGCTCCGCCAGCACCTCGGGTCCTCTGTCGAGGTCGTCCACGAGGCCGGCGTCGACATCACCCGCGCCGCACCGACGCTCAAGGCCGAGGTGACGGTGACCTACCACGCCGGGTCCGAGCCGGGCGGCGGGCAGGTCCGGGCCGAGATCCTCACGGCGACCCAGCTGCTCAGCTTCGGCCCGCCCCGGGGCGTGCCGGCCGAGTTCACGGCCCGGGCCACGTGCACGTTCACGCCCGAGCGCACCGGGCCGCACCTGTTCACGCTGGCGCAGGCCGGCGGGGCCCGGCTCACCGTCGGGGACCAGGTCGTGATCGACGGCATCGCCGAGCCGCTGCCGGCGGGCCGGACGTTCAGGGGCTTCGGCAGCAAGGAGGTCAAGCAGACCGTCGAGCTGGCCGGGGGCGAGCCCGTCGAGATCGTCATCGACTACAGCTCCGGGGGCGCCGGCGGATCGGGCGGTGTCTACGGCGTCAAGGTCGGCGTCCGGCCCCTCCTGCCGCCCGACGCCGTCGAGCGGGCGGTGGCCGCGGCCGCGGCGGCCGACGTCGCCGTGGTGGTCGTGGGCACCGACGACGAGTGGGAGTCCGAGGGCTTCGACCGACGCTCGATGGACCTGCCCGGCGAGCAGGAGGCGCTGATCCGGGCCGTCGCCGCCGCCAACCGCCGCACCGTCGTGGTCGTCAACGCCGGCGCCCCGGTGACCATGGGGTGGGTCGACGAGCCGGCCGCCGTGCTCCAGGTGTGGTTCGGCGGCCAGGCCATGGCGCCCGCCCTGGCCCAGATCCTCACCGGCGACGCCGAGCCGGGCGGGCGGCTGCCCACCACCGTCCCCGAGCGGCTCGAGCACAACCCGTCGTACGGCACCTTCCCCGGCGACCACGACCACCACCGCTACGGCGAGGGCGTGTTCGTCGGGTACCGCTGGTACCAGAGCCGCCACCTGCCGGTGCGGTTCCCGTTCGGCCACGGTCTCTCGTACACGACCTTCGCGCTCGGGACGCCCACGGTCCCGCCGACGTTCGCGGCGGGCACGGGCGGTTCGCTCGTCGTCGAGGTCCCGGTGACGAACACCGGCGCCCGCGCCGGCAGTGAGGTGGTGCAGCTCTACGTCGCCCCGCCGGCCCGCACCGAGGTGCCCCGCCCCGTCCAGGAGCTCAAGGCCTTCGCCAAGGTCCACCTCGCTGCCGGCGAGTCCACCGTCGTCCGGCTGGAGCTCGACGACCGGGCCTTCGCCTGGTGGGACATCGGCACCGAGCGCCGCGCCGCCCTCGTCGACCGCCTTCCCCTCAAGCCCCCCGGCGCCGTGGCCGAGGCCCGCCCGCCCGGGTGGCGCGTCGAGCCCGGGGGCTACGAGGTGCGCGTGGGCCGGTCCAGCGCGGAGGTGGCCCACTCGGTCCCGGTCGAGGTGGCGTAGCCTCTCGTCCATGTCGTGGGGTATGACGCGCTGGGCACCGCCGCAACCGGGTCCGCGCCACTCGCCCGACTGGTACGACCAACGGGGGGAACCGGTGGTGTTGGACGAGGGCGATCGCATGTTCATCCCGTGCCTGGGCGGGCCCTCGGTCAGCCGGGCCGAGACCTTCCCGCCTCGGCTCGAGATCTCCGAGCCCGACGGCACCTACGTGCTCGTCGACGTCGGCCCGAGAGCCGACTGGCACTACCTCTTCGTCCCCCACACCTGACCCGCCCGGCCGGTATCAGCAGGCGTTGAAGACCTGGTGGTAGGTGTCGAAGGGGCCGGTGGCGTCGCTGGGCACGACCGCCACATCGATGACCTCGGTGTTCACCTCGTTGTCCAGGAGGGCCAGACCGCTACCGGGCGCGACGTCGGCCTGGCCGGCCGTCTGCTCGCCGTCGTTGAGGGAGACGAGGATGTGGTGGTGCTCGGTCTCGTCCTCGTCCACGGTCACGATCACCTGCGTCCGGACCGCGCTGCTGCCGAGGTGGTCGGGCTCGCCCCGACAGGTCCGGGTGATCTCCACCCCGCTGTGCCGCCCGTCCAGAGAGACGTCGCAGGCGGCGAGGCCGACGATCAGGCCGATCGCCACCCCGCCGCCGACCAGTCGCCGGATGGACCGCTTCCTCTGCGTCCCCATGGATCGCCCTCCCGTCTGTCGCCGTGAGACGGCCGCCGTCTCCGGGGGGACAATAGGCGTCGGGGGCGAGCCGTTCAGGCGGCCTGGAGGATGTGGACGCCGCAGGCGCTGCCCAGGCCGATGACGTGGGCCAGGCCGACGCGGGCGCCCTCGATCTGGCGGTCGCCGGCCTCGCCGCGGAGGTGGTGGCAGACCTCCCAGACGTTGGCGATGCCGGTGGCCGCGATCGGGTGGCCCTTGGACTCCAGCCCGCCCGAGACGTTCACCGGGATGCGGCCGTCGCGCCAGGTGGCACCCGACTCGAACAGGTCGACGGCGCCGCCCGGCTCGCACAGCCCGAGGTTGTCGTAGTGGACCAGCTCGGCGGTGGCGAAACAGTCGTGCAGCTCGACCAGGTCGAGGTCCTCGGGGCCCACGCCGGCCTGCTCGTAGGCCTGGGCGGCCGCCGAGCGGGTGAGGGTGTTGACGTCGGGGAGGACCTGGCAGCCCTCGGTCCACGGGTCCGAGGTCAGGATCGAGGCCGAGACCTTGACCGCCCGCTGGCGCTGCTCGTCGCTCATCGAGGCCAGCCGCTCGCCGGTGACGACGACCGCAGCGGCGGCCCCGTCGCAGTTGGCCGAGCACATGGGCCGGGTGTTGGGGTACGCCACCATGTGGTCGCCCATGATCTGCTCGAGGCTCATGGCCTTGGAGTAGGCGGCCAGCGGGTTGAGGGTCGAGTGCGAGTGGTTCTTCTCGCTGATCTTGGCGAACAGCTCGAACGGCGCACCCCCGTACTCGTGCTCGTGGAGGTACTGCATGCCGATCTGGGCGAAGGTGCCCGGCATGGTGGCGGTGCCGATGCGGCCGTCGGTGGCGGCGATGGCGCCGATGCGGCCCTTCGGGGTCCACTCGTCGGAGGTCTCCTTGCGGCTGCCACCGGCGAGGAGCCCGGCCCCGGCCAGCTTCTCGACGCCGACGGCGAGACCGATCTCGCACTCGCCGGCCTTCAGGGCCATGATCGCCGTGCGCAGGGCGGTGGCCCCGGTCGCGCAGGCGTTGGCGACGTTGTAGACGGGGATGCCGGTCTGGCCGATCTGCTTCTGCAGGCCCTGGCCGAACCCGAGCCCCTGGCCCATCAGGTTGCCGGCGGCCAGCACGCCGACGTCGGCCATGGTGACCCCGCCGTCGGCCAGCGCGGCCATGGCCGCCTCGGCGCCGAGGTCGTAGGTGTCGAGGTCGGGGTGCTTCCCGAACTTCGTCATCGAGATGCCCAGGATGTAGATGTCGTCGCTCATGCGGAGGCTCCTTCGAGCGGGGTGAACCCGAAGCCGACGCCCTCGGCGCCGGCGGAGTCGGATCCCATGGAGTAGGTGGCCAGACGGACCTTCTGGCCCAGGTGGACGTGCTCGGGGTCGGGGGTGACGTCGACCAGGTTGGCCTGGACGCTGGTGCCGCCGCAGTCGAGGACGGCGGCGACGAACGGAACGTCGACGCCGGGGGCGGCGAAGGTGACGATCGTGTACGCCTGCACGATGCCCTCGGTCGGCAGCTCGGCCGGGGCGAAGTCGGTGCCCGAGCACGAGGCGCAGGCGTTGCGGCGGTCGAAGAACCGGGCCCCGCACGACGTGCACTCGTGCACCCGCAGGTGGGGCTCGGGTTCGAGGACCAGGTAGTCGACGATGGGGACTTGGGTGCCCACGGGCGCCTCCGTTTTTCTTGACCGGGCGGTCAACGTAGGCGACCGACGCGCCGCGTGCAGGGCCACCGGCCGGATCCCTCAGGCGCCCGCCGCCGCACAGGTGACGCAGTGACGGGTGCCGGGGACGGCCAGCAGACGCTCCCACCCGATGTCGCCGGCGCAGGCGGCGCACGTACCGAGGTCGGCCTCGGTGGCCAGGGCCTCGTCGAGGGCCGCCAGCCGGACCCGGGCCTCGGCCGCCAGCGAGCTCACCTGGGCCCGCTCGTAGGCGGTCGTGCCGTCGGGATCGTGCTCGTCGTCGGGCGGCTCGAGGTCGGCGGCGGCGACCAGCTCGTCGAAGCTCCGCTCCAGCGCGGCCAGCCCCTCGGCGGTGCGGTCCCGGTCCTCGACCAGCACCCGGCGCAGCTCGGCGCGGGCGGTCTCGGACAGGGCCACCCACCGACGCTACCGACCGCTCGGCCGAACGCCATCCGTACGGGTGAAGGCCCCTTCCCGTCACACTCCGTGACGACTATCGTCACGACGTCGACTCCGATGGGACGGGGCCGGCGGGGAGGCGGCGTCGAGGGAGACGTCGCCCGATTCAGAGCCTCTGGGGGTCAGAGATGACGTCGTCCGTCCGCATCCGCGCCGTGGTCGTGGGGACCGCCCTGGCTCTCGCCTCGGTCGCCTCGTCGATCCCGGCCGGGGCCGCCTCGGCCTCGTCGTCGGGCGCCTCGTCCGGCTACACCGGCGGCGGGTTGGGTTCGCCCACGAGTGCCTTCCAGGGCTCCAAGGCCCCGGCCCCGGACGGTCGGCGCGCCAACCGGGCGGCCGGCGACGTCACCGTCAGCTCGCAGGGCTGCACCTCGGACCCTGTCGCCTTCGGCGGTCAGACCACCTGCACCTACGACGTGCAGAACCAGACCCAGACGGCCACCACCGTCGACCTGTCGGCCACCGGTGACACCGAGCTCGAGGTGGTCGGGGCCGACCAGGGGGCGGCGGTCAGCGGCGGAACGGCCACGGCCGAGGACGTGCCCCTGCCCGGCCGACCGAACAGCCCCATCCAGATCAACGTGGGCTCGACGCCAGCGGGCTTCACCCCGCTGTCGACGGCCGGGATTCCCCCCACCGCCATCACCGACGATCAGCTGCTCAACGTCGCGACCCCGCAGTTCCGGTGGAACGGCGCCGTCTACGACGACCTCGGCGTCACCGACAACGGCTACGTCATCGCCGGCGGCGGCACCGCCGGGAAGGACAGCACGGCCACGCCGCAGGACGTGCCCAACGCCGGCCGACCCAACAACGTCCTGGCCCCCTTCTGGACCGACCTGAACCCGGCCGCGTCCGGAGCCACCTTCAGCCTGGGCTACGTCGTGCCCGGCGGATCCCCGGCGTGCGAGCGGCCGGTGTGGATCGTGGCCGAGTGGCAGATGCCCGAGCTCGGCACCACCACCGTCCGCAAGACCCAGGTCTGGCTCGAGTCCGAGGACCCGGAGTGCGCCACCGACACCCCACCGGCCGAGGCCGTCTACTTCACCTACGACCACACGACGATGGTCACGGCCCCGGCCCGGCCCTTCCGCATCGCCGCCGAGAACAGCGACGGGACCGTGGGCGGCATGCGTCCCGCCGGCGAGCTGCCCACCCAGAACTACCGGGTCACCAGCACCGGCACGCCCAGCCCGGCGCCCGTCGTCCAGTGGAAGGTCGTCGCCGAGGGCACCGCGGCCGGCACCGGCACCATCGCCGCCACCGCCGCGTCGGACCTGATCCCGGGCAGCACGACGGTGTTCACCGACGTCGAGGTCGGGGCCGAGACCGCCCCGACCATCACCGACGATCCCGACGACGAGACCGTCACCGCCGGCCAGCAGGCCGTGTTCGACGCCGCCGCGACCGGCGCCACCACGGTGCGCTGGGAGGTGTCGACCGACGACGGCGGGTCGTGGGGGCCGGTGTCGGAGGGCGCCGGGTCGACGACCCTCGCCTTCACCGCCGGCGGTGACGACGACGGCAACCAGTACCGGGCCGTCTTCGCCAACGGCAGCGGGGTCGAGACGACCACCGCGGCGGCCACGCTGACGGTGGACGCCATCGCCACCACCACCACGGTGGTGCCCAGCCCGGCGGCCCCCGACGTGGGCGACGCCGTCAGCTTCACGGCCACGATCACCCCCTCGGCGGCCACCGGCACGGTGCAGTTCTCGGTCGACGGCGCCGCGCTGGGTGGCCCAATCGCCGTCGCCGGCGGCACGGCCACCAGCCCGTCGACCTCGTCGCTGACGGCCGGCGACCACACCGTCTCGGCCGTCTACTCGGGCGACACCGACCACGCCGGCTCCACCGGCGTCGGCGGCGTGTCGGTCGGGAAGATCGAGACCACGACCGGGGTCACCCCCTCGCCGGCGTCGCCGCTCGTCGGCGAGGACGTCACCTTCACGGCCTCCGTCAGCCCGTCGAACGCCACCGGCACGGTGACGTTCAAGGTCGACGGCTCCACCGTGGGCAGCCCCGTCGCCCTGGCCGGGGGCACGGCCACGAGCTCCAGCGTCTCGGGCCTGGCCCGCGGCAGCCACGTGGTGGAGGCCGCCTACTCGGGTGACGCCAGCCGGGCCATCTCCACCTCTGGGCCGGTGACCTTCACGGTCGCCCGTCGCTCGACCACCACCACGGTCGACGTCACGCCCGACGACCCGGAGCGGGGCGACCTCGTCTCCTTCTCGGCCACGGTCGACCCCGCGCCCGAGGGTGGCACCGTGCAGTTCACCTACGACGGCTCGGCCTACGGCTCGCCGGTCGCGGTCGGCCCCGGTGGGGTGGCGACCACCGAGGCGTCGACCGACCTCCTCGCCGGCGATCACCTGGTCGCGGCCACCTACTCGGGCGACGACCGCTTCGCCCCGTCGTCGTCGTACCCGGAGACGAGCTTCACGGTGACCAAGGGGGACTCGTCGACCACGATCGTCGAGGTCCAGCCCGACATCGTGGCCGCCGGTGACGACGTCGAGGTCGACGTGGCCGTCAGCCCCATCCCGGTCGGCGGGTCGGTGCAGCTGGCGCTCGACGGCACGGACGTCGGCCCCCCGCTCCCGCTCGACAGCAGCGGCAAGGCCACCGGCACCCTGCCCGACGTGGTCGCCGGCGATCGGGTCCTCACCGCCGAGTTCAGCGGTGACGACGACCTCCTGCCGTCGACGGCGACCGAGCCGCTCACCGTGTCCAGCGCCGACGAGGCGTTCGTGCGCCGGGCCTTCGTGGTGGTGCTCGGCCGTCCCGGCGACTCCGCCGGTGTCGGCTACTTCGTCGGCCTGCTCGCCAACGGGGCCAGCCCCGATGGCATCGCCGGGCGGATGGCCACCTCGACCGAGGGCCGCCGGCGGCTCGTCCGCCTGACCTACCAGCGGGCCCTCGGTCGCCCGGCCGACGCCGACGGGCGGGACTACTGGGCCGCCAAGCTGGCCTCGGGCCTCAGCGCCGAGGACCTCCTGGCCAGCTTCATCGCCTCGCCCGAGGGCTACCAGCACAGCGGCAGCGACCCGCAGGGCACGGCCATCACCCTGTTCCGGGTGCACCTGGACCGCTCCGCCGGCACCGGCGAGCTCTGGTACTGGACCGACCGGATCGGCCCGGCCAACACCAGGGCCGGCCGCTTCCGCACCGCTCGGACCTTCGCTCGCATGCCCGAGGCCACCGACGTCGCCGTCGAGACCGCCGTCGAGACCGCCTGCGGCGACGGGCCGCACGCCCCCATCAGCCAGGCGTTCACCGCCAGGTGGGCCGCCAGCGGGCGCAACCCCCTGCGCCTCGCCGGGAGCGCCCTCGCGCTCCTGTGTCCGCCGGAGGGGCTCGCCCCCTGACCCTCCGGACGACGTGCCGCCCGTCAGGCCCTTGGGACCGGACGGGCGGCACTGTCGCGTCAGGGGACCCATCGTCGGGTGCTCAGCCGGCATCGGGGGGCGCGTCCTCGTCGAGCCGGTCGCGCAGACGGCGGATCTCGGCCACCAGCTCGATGGTGACCCGGTCCATGGCGGTCAGCCGCTGGCGGGCGTGGCGGTCGATGGCGACGAGACGGTGATCGGTGAGTGCGGCCATGGGGCGAACATACGCTCGTGAGGTGTTAACTGGCAATAGCCCCATTTGACGATCGCGGCCGCACCGATGATGTGCGGCCCGTCCGCCCGTCTGTCCGACCATGACCCCCACGAGCACGCCGTCGCCTGACGAGGCCCAGGTCCGCATCTTGATCGAGCGCTGGGTGGCGGCCGTGCACGAGGGTGACCTCGACACGGTGCTGGCCGATCACGCCGACGACATCGTCATGTTCGACGTGCCCCCGCCCGAGCAGGGGGTGCGCGGCATCGACGCCTACCGGGAGACGTGGCCGCCGTTCCTGGCCTGGCAGGCCCAAGGCGCCCTGTTCGAGCTGGTCGACCTCGAGGTCACCGCCGGAGCGGACGTGGCCTTCGCCCACGCCCTGCTCCGCTGTGGCCCGCCCGAGCTCCTGGCCGAGCGCCCCGACGAGCGTCTCCGGCTCACCCTCGGCCTGGTGGCCCGGGACGGCCGCTGGGTCGTCACCCACGAGCACCACTCCTTCCCCGACCGCAGCACCCCCGAGCCCGGCTGACCGTCCGCTCAGCCGGGGTCGAGGGCCTGGGTGGCGAGGAGGTGGCCGATGGCGAGGGAGGCGGTGGCGGCGGGCGACGGGGCGTTGAGGAGGTGGATGGCCCGGGCCGACCGGGCCGTCACGAAGTCGTCGACGAGGGCGCCGCGCCGGTCGACCAGCTGGGCCCGGATCCCCGACGGCCCGGGCTCGAGGTCCTCGGCCCGGAGGGCCGGCAGGTAGGCCTGGAGGCGCCGGAGGGAGCGGCGCCGGACCCGCTCCTCGACCAGCTCGCGAGCGCCGGTGCCGACGTGGCGGGCGGCCAGGCGCCAGAAGCCGCCGAAGGCGACCACGTCGCGCAGGTCGGCGGCGACGGGCCGGCGGTCGTAGGCCTCCCGCCCGAGGGCCAGCAGGGCGTTGGGCCCGGCCCAGACCTCGCCGTCCAGACGCCGGGTGAAGTGGACGCCGAGGAACGGGAAGCGGGGGTCGGGGACGGGGTAGAGGTTGCCCCGCACCAGGTGGGTGGCCGCCGGGCGCAGCCGCAGGTACGACCCCCGGAACGGCACGATGCGGCTGCCGCGGGGGAGCGTCAGCGCCGCCAGCCGGTCGGCCTGCAGCCCACCGCACGTGACGACCAGGTCCGCCCGCAGCTCCACCTCGTCGACCACCTCGCCGGCCGCCGACCCGCCCTCGTCCCCAGCTTTGGACGGAACCCCGCCGCATGCGGCGGGGTCCGTCCAAGGTTCGGCGACCGAGGCGACCGAGGCCCGGACCGTGACCCCGCCGGCGTCCTCGTCGATGCCGACCACGCGCCGGCCGGTGAGCACCCGACCGCCGCGCTCGGTGATCTCGGCGGCCAGCGCCCGGCACACGCCGAGGAAGTCGATCACGCCGGTGGCGGGGGAGTGCAGGCCGCGGTGGCCAGCGGCGTGGGGTTCGATCTCGGCCATCTCGGCCGCCGTGACCTCCCGCAGCCCGGGCACGCCGTTGGCCCGGGCCCGGGCGGCCAGGGCGTCGAGGGCGGCGTCCTCGCCCGGATCGAGGGCCACCACCAGCTTCCCGGTGCGGGCCCGGGCGACCCCGTGGTCGTCGGCGAACCGCTCCAGCTCCTCCCGACCGGCGTGGCACAACCGGGCCTTGAGCGAGCCCGGGGCGTAGTAGATCCCGGCGTGGAGCACCCCCGAGCTGTGCGAGCTCTGGTGCCGGCCGACGTCGTCCTCCTTCTCCAGGACGGTGACCCCCGTGCCGGGGGCGGCGCGCAGCAGCTGGTACGCGGTGGCCAGCCCGACGATCCCACCGCCCACCACGATGACGTCCACGTGGGTCGCCAGGGACTCGAACCCTGAACCAGCGGGTTAAAAGCCCGATGCTCTGCCAGTTGAGCTAGCGACCCTGGATCCCTGATCGTAGAAGGTCGTCGTCAGCCGGCGTCGCTGGTGCACGGGCCGCCGGCGCAGACGTCCTCGGTCCGGCCGTCGCGGAGGAAGCCGAACGCCTGCGCCAGCACCAGCGGCTCCTCGACCCCGGCGCCGTGCGGGTCGTCCCCGTACTCCGGTGACCGAGGCGCCTCGTTCACCGTCGGCGGCGCCGGCGTCCCGAAGTCCCAGAGGACGAGGGCCGGGCCGGTGCGGTCGTTCCCGAGCGGCTCGACCCCCCAGAGCGGCTCCTCGACCGGGCTGCGTCCCTCCTCCAGGGCGGGGAGGTGAGCCCGCGCGCCGATCGTGCGGGCGAGGATCTCGGTGGACACGTTGGAGACCTGGTGATCGCCGAACGCCTCGATGAGCAGGACGTCCTTCGCCTCCATGCCCGGGTAGGGGTCGCCCGTCAGGTGCTGGGCGTAGCCCTGGTTCTCGCCTCGGTCCCAGAGCAGCTGGACCAGGGCCAGAGCGATCACCTGCTCGACGTGGTCGGTGTAGGCGTCGGTGAAGATCGGCGCGAACTCGTCCCAGTCGATCGAGCGGGGGAGCAGGAGCGAGTAGCCCATCCCGGGGACGCCCAGGACGGCGCGGTCCCACTCGGTCGAGACGGCGCTGGCCGCCCCACCGAGGATCCCCCCCTGGCTGTTGCCCACGAACTCCGTGGCGCCCACGTCGAAGACCGGGTTGCCCTCGGCGTCCTGGAAGGCAGGGTCGGACGCCAGGCCGTCGGGGTGGTTCAGGAGGCGGCCGAGGAACGACATGTTGACGTGGCCCTGCTGGAGACGATCGGCCAGCTCCGGGAAGTCCGACAGATCGCCGAGGATCTCCGCCACGTTGGGCAGGTCGGTGCTCGCCATGCCGACCCAGTCGGTGGCGCAGGCGGCCAGGTTCCCGAGCGGCACGGCGACGGCCAGGCTCTCGACCTCCTCGGCCGACCCCAGCAGCCCGTGCCCGTACACGACCGGCAGCGCCGGCTCGTCGGGGGCGTCGGGCACCACGCACACGAACCGGGCGGTGAACGTCCCCTGCCCCGTGCGGGGGACGCCCTGGTCGTCGAGCGCGAAGCGACCGCCGGGGTCCGGAGAGGTGAGCGCGGACGGCACCTCGTAGGTGCCGCGGATCGTGCGCACGCCCTCGCCCTCGGCCGACTCCACGGCGAACGCGGGAGCGCCGTCGCCCAGCTCCTCGTACGCCGCATCGCGGATGTGCCGGAGCCGCCCCGAGAGGCTCTCCTCGCTCGCGACGGTGAAGTCCCACGCCATCCACCAGTCCTCGTCCCCACCGACGTGGTCGTCGAGCTCGGTCTCGACCGCCTGCAGGTGCTCCCGGCGGGCCGTCGGCTGCAGCTCGCCCGACGCCACCTGCTCCCAGCCCGGTGAGGGCTCGACCGCCTGCCCGTCCTGCCCCTTCAGGTCGCGCAGCCCGACGAGGATCCGGTGTCCCTCGGTGAGCGCGATGGCCGGGTGGATCATGAGCAGCTGCTCGTCCGGCGTCTCGGCCTGGGCGTCCAGCTCGGCCCAGTACGGCACCCGCTCGCCGGTCCCGGCGTCGACGACGACGATCGGAGCGTCATCGTCGAGCGACGACCCGATGTCGGTCGTGGGAGCGATGCCGCTGTGCTCGACGTCGAGCCCCGGCACGCGCACCATCGGCGCCGAGCCGGGGCTGAACCCGTCGGCCCGGTTCATGTCGGCCGGGTCGATCGGGGTCCCGTCCTCGTTGGTGGGCATCCCGTCCTCGGGGAGCGCCAGCCGGCGTCCCGTGTCCGTGTCGGCCGCCTCGGTGAACGCGTCGTTCGGGAACGGCAGCAGGCACGCCGTCTCGTCGAGGTCGTCGCAGCCGTCGACCCCGGGCTCCGTGGCGGCCGAGCCCGACGGGCCTCCGTCGGTGGCCCCGCCGTCGTCGTCCGAGCACCCGGCCACCAGCAGCACCACGGCGGCGGCCACGGCCACCACCCCTCGCATCCCCCTGTGTTCCATCCCCGGATCGTCTCACGGACCGAGGCGGTCAGGTCGGGTAGCCGGGGTGCGAGTCCTTGAAGACGCCGGAGTGCAGGAGCACGGTGGCGGCCACGGCGCCGGTGGTGGCGTCGGTGAGCGTGGTGCGCGTCCAATACGACTCGGTGCGACGGCTCTGGCCCAGGCCGACCAGCTCGTGGGCGACGGTGTAGTCCTGGTCGACGAACACCGGCCCCTGCACCATGCGGATCTCGAGGTCGAGGAAGAGCCCGAGGACGGGCGTGCGCACCGGCCACGTTGCGCCCCGCTTGTGGGCCAGCACGCTGATCATCTCGAACGGCACGATGGCGCGGCCCCACGGGGACGAGGCGGCGCCGTCGGCGGTGTACCACGGGTGCGGCTCGGTGATGCGGGCCAGCTTCTCGTCGAGGGAGAACGGATAGCCGGAGCCGTTGCGCTCCGTGCGGCCGATGCGCACCGGACCGTCGTCGCCCTGCGTCGCCCCGATGGTGAGCCGGTCGAGGATGTGCAGCTCGCCGGGCTCCGACCGGGCGAGGCGGGCGTCGAGCTCGGTCTCCCCGTGGTCCGGTCCGATGGACGCCGTGCCGGTGAGGACGGGGCTGCCGTCGGCCTTCACGGCGTCGATCCGGCCCCGGTCGCCCGCCCGCGCCAGCGCGGCCTGGACCTCCTCGCCCTCGACGACCATGGTGCGGAAGTGGGCACTGGCGCACCCCCGCTCGAACCACGCCGGCCCCCACGCGGCGACGGCGAGGGGGTCGACCTGGCTGAGGTGGGTCGGTCCCTCGAGGGGGGCGCCGGCCAGGCCCAGCGAGGTGGCGGTG
>DASYLG010000599.1:0-9390 GCA_036009685.1 Iamia sp.
GCTGGTTCCTGCTGGCGGCCAGCTTCGTGTTCTACGGCGCCTTCGACTGGGCGTACTGCCTGCTGCTCGGGTTCGCCATCCTGGCCAACCAGGGGTTCGCCCTGGCCATCCGCCGCCAGCCCGACGAGCGCCGCCGCAAGCCCATCCTGGCCCTGGCCGTGATCGTCAACCTGGGCCTGCTGGCGTACTACAAGTACACCGACTTCTTCATCGAGTCGGTCAGCGCCACGCTCGAGAAGATCGGCATCGACACCGGGTGGGTGCCGCTCCAGATCGTCCTCCCGGTGGCGATCTCGTTCTTCACGTTCCAGGCGCTCAGCTACGTCATCGACGTGTTCCGGGGCGACGCCGAACCGGCCCCGCTGCTCGACTTCGCCGTCTACCTGTCGTTCTTCCCGCACCTGGTGGCGGGGCCGATCGTGCGGGCGCGCGAGCTGCTGCCCCAGCTCAAGGAGCCGGCCGATCCCCGCCGGGTCAACAGCGCCCTGGCCTTCCGGCTGATCATGGCCGGGCTGTTCAAGAAGGTCGTGATCTCGAGCTTCGTCTCGGCCGCCATCGTCGACGACGTCTTCGCCGTCCCCGGCCAGTACCGGTCCTTCGAGATCCTCGTCGCCATCTACGCCTACGCCGTCCAGATCTACGCCGACTTCAGCGGCTACACCGACATCGCCATCGGGTGCGCCCTGCTGCTGGGCCTCCGGTTCCCGCAGAACTTCGACGCCCCCTACGCGGCCACGTCGATGCAGGCCTTCTGGCGGAAGTGGCACATGACGCTGTCGTTCTGGCTGCGGGACTACCTGTACATCCCGCTGGGCGGGAACAAGGGCGGCGAGAACCGGCGCGACCTCAACCTCTTCCTCACCATGCTGATCGGCGGCTTCTGGCACGGCGCAGCGTGGACGTTCATCGTGTGGGGCGCGATCCACGGCCTCGCCCTCGCCGCCGAGCGCCGGATCCTCGCCGCCCGGGAGGCGGCCGGGAGGGTCGCGGGCCCGTGGTCGCCGGTGATCCGGTGGATCATCACCTTCCACATCGTCTGCCTCGGCTGGGTGTTCTTCCGGGCCGAGTCCTTCGGCCACGCCTTCGAGCTGCTGTGGCGGCTGGTCGCCGCGCCCGGCATCGGGTCGGCCGTGACGCCGATGCTGCTGTTCGTGATCGTCGCCTCGATCGCCTCCCAGTTCGTCCCGACCGAGTGGATGGACCAGGCCCAGGTGGCCTTCTCCCGCTCCGTCCCCGCCCTCCAGGCCGTCGCCCTGGCCGTCGGCTTCCTGCTCGTCGACGCCCTCGGGCCGGCGGGCGTCCCCCCGTTCATCTATTTTCAGTTTTAAGGTTCCATATCACTGCTATGCATAGCACCGCGATGCAACGTCTCCGGGCGCTCCTCCTCGTCACCCTCCTGATGGCCGCGGGCGCGTGCACCGACGACGGCGGCGACGACGATCCCGACGAGGGGGCCGTCACGACGACGACCGTCGCCGAGGGCGGGCCCACGACGCCCGGCGGCGCCCTGCCCGAGCTGACCCCGATCCGGGCCGCCTCGCTCGGTGGGCGGCCCGCCTTCGTCGACGGGAGCGGGCGCCAGGTGCTGCTGCGGGGCGCCAACTTCAACGCCCTGGGCGACTACTTCCAGGCCGATCCGGCCTTCGCCCCCACCCGGCCGCCGACCGACGCCGACTGGGACGGCATGGCGGCGGCCGGCTTCAGCGTCGTGCGCCTGATCGTGTCCTGGTCGGCCCTCGAGCCGGTGCGGGGCCAGATCGACATGGCCTACGTCGAACGCATCCGCCAGGCCATCGATGCCGCCGCCGCCCGCCGCGTCTACACCGTGGTCGACATGCACCAGGACGCCTGGGGCAAGTTCATCGCCACCCCGTTCGGCACCGTCTGCCCGCCCCTCACCGAGCCCGCCATCGGGTGGGACGGGGCGCCCCAGTGGGCCACGCTCACCGACGGGGCCGACACGTGCCGGCCGATCGGCTACCGGGAGGGCTCGCCGGCGGTGCAGGCCGCCTTCACCGCCTTCTACGAGAACCGCGAGGGCATCCGCGACGCCTTCGCCGCCACCTGGCACCGGCTGGTCGCGGCGTTGGGCGACACGCCGGCCATCGCCGGCTACGACCTGTTCAACGAGCCCAACCTGGTGCTCGAGGCCACCCTCTCCGAGCAGCGCTACACCGAGCTGCTGCGCTCGACGCTGGCCGAGGTGCGGGCCGGCGAGGCCGAGGCCGGCGTCGGGGCCCGGGTGGTCTTCGTCGAGCCCATCGTCCTCTATCCCCTGCCGGGATCGCTGCCGGCCCACCCGCTGGCCATGGACGACCAGCTCGCCTTCGCCCCCCACAACTACGCCGAGTCGATCGGCCCCAAGATCCTCACCGTCGAGCAGACCATGGACGTCGCCGTCACCACCGCCGACGAGCGGGCCTGGCCCCTCTGGATCGGCGAGCACGGCGTCTTCGCCATCGACGAGGCGGCCCGCGCCGTCAACCGCCGGTTCGCCGCCGCCCAGGACGAGGCCATGGCCGGCGGGGCCCAGTGGCAGTGGCGGCAGTGGTGCGGCGACCCCCACTCGATCGGGGTGCCCGGGCGGGCCGTCACCGAGGTCCAGGTCCAGCTGAACGACGTGGCCTGCCCGGCCGATGTCGCCACCGGTCCCGATGTCGACCTCCTGATGGTGGCGGGCCGGGCCTACCCGCGCGCCGCCCCGGGCCGGCTGACCGATCTCGACTCCGACCCCGACGCCGGCACGGTGTCGATCCAGGGCGTCATCGAGGACGACCTGGCCACCGGTGGCGACCTGGTGGTCTGGATCCCGGGCGAGGACCGCCCCGAGATCGAGGGCGTGGGTGTGGGCGAGCCCGTCCTGAGCCAGGTCCCGGGCGGCTGGTACGTCACGGTCGAGGTCGTCGACTCGCCCTACGAGCTGAGCGCCCGATGAGCGGACCGAGCGGGCCGAGCGGACCGCGCCGCCCTCGCGAGCCGGACGAGTGGCGGCCGCCCCACCCGGATCCGCACGGGGAGCAGCACGAGGCGCCGCCCCCGCCCGGCGCCACGCCCCGGCCGGCGAGCGAGCCCCGATCGCTCCGGTACCACGACCTGGCCGGGGCCCGGCCCCAGCCCGCCGGGCGGGTGCTGGCCATCGGCGCCATCGCCCTCCTCCTCGCCGCCCTGCTGAACGCCGACGGGCTGTTCGAGCTGGCCAACCGCCAGCCGGTGGGGTGGAAGCGCGACGTGGCCCGCGCCGCGGTGACGCCGTTCTGCGCCATCGGTGGCGTCACCCGCCTGAAGGACATCCGGGGCGCCATCCGCGACGCCACCGACAAGGACAGCCAGGACTGCTCCGAGGACGCCCCCAGCGGGTCGGACGCCTTCGTCGCCCCGTCGACCAGCACCACCGCCCCCACCGGCACGACCGAGCCCCCCATCACCACCCGGCCGGCCACCGCCGCCGATCCGCTGCGGATGTGGCTGGGCGGCGACTCGATGACCATCGAGCTGGAGCAGTCGGCCAACGACCTGGTCACGTCGCGGCCCGAGATCGCCCTGACCACCCACGCCCAGGTCAGCTCGGGCCTCACCCGTCCCGACTTCTTCGACTGGCCGACCTACTTCCAGGACGAGGTCCTGCCGGCCGACCCCGAGGTCGTGGTGGTCATGTTCGGCGCCAACGACTCCCAGGGCATGGAGGTCGAGGGCGAGCCGGTCCAGCCGGACGACGAGCGCTGGAAGGCCGAGTACCGGCGCCGGGTCGGCGTCGTCATGGACCAGCTGAAGGGCCAGGGCCGGCTCGTGGTCTGGGTGGGCCAGCCCCGCATGCGCGACGCCGGCTTCGACGAGCGGATGGCGGCCCTCGACCAGATCTACGCCGAGGAGGCCGAGTCCCGTCCGTGGGTCCGGTTCCTCGACACCCGCCCGGTGCTCAGCCCCGACGGAGACGGCTACCAGGCGACGGCGGGCGACACCGCCCTCCGCCAGGGCGACGGCATCCACCTCGACCGCGGCGGTGCCGACCTGCTGGCCGAGGCCATCTTCGCCGTGGTCGACGAGGTCAAGGTCGGAGCCGACGCCGGCGCCGGGGCCGAGCCGCCGGGTTGAGAGCCGAGCCACCCGGGATCACCGGGGCCGAGAGGGCGCGCCGGTAGGGTCCCGTCGATGGGTGAGCTTCCCCTGGTGGGCCTGGTCTTCCTCGGCATCGGCGGGCTCGTCGTGGGGTCGTTCCTCAACGTCGTCATCGTGCGGATGCCGGCCGGCGAGTCGATCGTCTCGCCGCCCTCGCGCTGCCCCGAGTGCGAGGCGCCGATCGCCCCCCGGGACAACATCCCGGTCCTGTCCTGGCTGCTGCTGCGGGGGCGGTGCCGTGGCTGCGGGGAGCCGATCCCCGTCGGCTATCCGCTGGTCGAGCTGGCCAACGCCGTGCTCTGGGTGGTGGTCGGCCTGCGGTTCGGGACCTCGTGGGCCCTGGTCCCGATGCTGGTGCTGTTCTCGACGTTGCTGGCCCAGTCGGTCATCGACCTCGAGCTCTACCGCCTGCTCGACAAGATCACCTTCCCGGTCCTGGGCGCCTCGGTCGTGCTCGTCGCCGTCGTCTCGGCCGTCGAGGGCGATGCCTCTCGTGTCGGCCTGGCCCTCGTCGGCGGCCTGGCCTACGGGCTGTTCCTGGGCGTCCCGGCCATGATCATGCCGCGGGGCATGGGGCTGGGCGACGTGAAGCTGGCGCTCCTGCTCGGCCTCCCCCTGGGCTGGATCCACCCGCTGCTGATCATGTTCGCCCTGATCCTGGCCTGCCTGCTCGGCATCGTCGTCGGCGTCGGCATGCTCGTGGTCCGCCGGGGCGAGAGCCAGCCCTTCCCCTTCGGCCCCTGGCTGGCCCTGGGCTGCATCCTGGCCATCGTCTTCTCCCAGCCCCTCCTCGACGTCTACCACGCCCACACCGCCCTCTTCCTCGAAGGACCCGGGACGTTCTGACCCCGCCTGAACTGGCCTTCGGGGGCAGGGGGGACGGGAAGTAGGTTCGGGAGGTGCTCCGCTTCCTGACCGCTGGTGAGTCCCACGGGCCGGCCCTCGTCGTGATCGTCGAGGGGCTGCCGGCGGGGCTGGCGGTGACGGTCGAGGACATCCAGGAGGAGCTGCGCCGGCGTCGGCTGGGCTACGGCCGGGGCCCCCGGATGCGCTTCGAGGTCGACCAGGTCTCGATCCTGGGCGGCGTCCGCCACGGGCGCACGCTCGGCTCGCCGGTGGCGGTCGAGATCGCCAACACCGAGTGGGAGCGCAACCCCGACAAGTGGCAGAAGGAGATGTCGGTCCGAGCCGAGGACGGCCCCACCGAGCAGCCCCTGACCCAACCCCGCCCCGGTCACGCCGACCTGGCCGGCATGCAGAAGTACTCCTTCGTCGACTCGCGCGACGTGCTCGAGCGGGCCTCGGCCCGGGAGACCGCGGCCCGCGTCGTCGCCGGCACGCTGGCCAAGCTGTGGCTGACGACGCTGGGCATCGACATCGTGTCCCACGTGGTGCGCATCGGCGCCGTCGCCGCCCCGCCCCGCCCGGCACCGATCCTCGCCGACCTGGAGCAGATCGACGCCGACGAGGTCCGCTGTCTCGACCCCGACGCCTCGGCCGCCATGGTCGTCGGCATCAAGGACGCGGCCAAGGACGGCGACTCGCTCGGCGGCGTGGTCGAGGTCGTCGCCCACGGGGTCCCGGCGGGGCTCGGCAGCCACGTCCACTGGGACCGCAAGCTCGACGCCCAGCTGGCCGCCGCCCTCATGAGCATCCAGGCCGTGAAGGGCGTCGAGATCGGCGACGGCTGGGACATCGCCGCCCGCCGGGGGAGCGACGCCCACGACCCCATCACCTGGGACGCCGACACCCACAGCTACCCGCGCACCAGCGCTCGGGCCGGCGGGGTCGAGGGCGGCATGTCCTCCGGTGAGCCCGTCATCGCCCGGGTGGCCATGAAGCCGCTGGCCAGCCTCAACCGGCCCACGCTCGGCACCGTCGACGTCCTCACCAAGGAGGAGACGGTGTCGTTCAAGGAGCGCACCGACGTCACCGCCGTCCCCGCCATGGGCGTGGTGGCCGAGACGATGATGGCCCTCGTGCTGGCCGACGAGGTGGCCCGCAAGTTCGGCGGCGACACGGTGGACGAGACCCGCCGCAACCGGGCCGCCTACCTGGCCGGCCTCCGGGACGGCCCCCTTGGCTAGGGCGGTGGTGCTCGTGGGCATGCCCGGCGCCGGCAAGTCGAGCGTCGGCCGGCGGCTGGCCAAGAAGCTCGATCGGCCGTTCATCGATGCCGACGACGAGCTGGTCCGCCGCAGTGGTCGGACCGTCCGCGACTGGTTCGCCGGCGAGGGAGAGGTGGCGTTCCGGGCCGCCGAGAGCGCCCTGCTGGCCGATCTCCTGACGGCCCCCGGACCGTCGGTCGTGGCGGCCGGTGGGGGAGTCGTGCTCGATCCTGCCAACCGGGACCTGCTGCGCGAGCGGGCCCTCGTGGTGTGGCTCCGGGCCGAGGTGCCCTACCTGCTGTCCCGCGTGCTCCAGAAGCAGGACCACCGACCGCTGCTCGACGACGATCCCGAGCTGGCGCTGGCCCGTCTGCACGACGCCCGCACCCCGCTCTACGCCGAGGTGGCTCACCTCACCATCGACGTCGAGCCCATCCACCACGCCCACGACAAGCCCAAGAAGGAGCTGGCGGCGCGCATCGCCGAGCTGGTCGAGGTGGCGTCGTGATCGAGCTGGAGGTGCCCCTGGGGGACCGGTCGTACCCCGTCGTCGTGGGCTCCGGGGCCCGGCACCGGCTGCTCGAGCTGCTCCCCGTGGGCGTGCAGCGGGCGGCGGTGGTGACCCAGCCGGGCATCGGGTGGGACGTCGACCCCGGGGTCGAGCACCGGGTCTTCCCCATCGGCGACGGCGAGGATGCCAAGCACCTCGGCACCATCGAGGACCTGTGTCGCGACTTCGCCCAGTGGGGCCTGACCCGGGGCGACGTGGTGGTCGCCGTCGGGGGCGGGGTCGTCACCGATGTGGCCGGGTTCGTGGCGGCCGTCTACCACCGGGGCATCCCCGTGGTGCACGTCCCGACCACCCTCCTGGGCCAGGTCGATGCCGCCATCGGGGGCAAGACCGGCGTCAACCTGCCCGAGGGCAAGAACCTGGTCGGCGCCTACTGGCAGCCGAGCGCGGTGCTGTGCGACACCGAGGTCCTCGGCACCCTCCCGCCCCGCGAGTACCGCTCGGGGCTGGGCGAGATGGCCAAGTACGCCTTCCTCGGCGTCGACCGGCTGCCCGACCTGCCCCTCGACGAGGCCGTCGCCGCCTGCGTCCGGTGCAAGGCCGACGTGGTGGCCAGCGACGAGCGCGAGGGCGGCCGTCGGGCCATCCTCAACTACGGCCACACCCTGGCCCACGCCATCGAGACCGAGGGCGCCTACGACCTCCGCCACGGCGAGGCCGTGGCCATCGGGCTGATCTACGCCGCCGAGGTCGCCCGCCGGCTGCTGCGCATCGACGACGACCGGGTGGCCGAGCACCGCCGGGTCGTCGCCGGCTACGACCTGCCCCTGGGCGTGCCCGCCGACCTCGACGGCGAACGCCTGGTGGACCTGTTCAGCCGGGACAAGAAGGCGGTCCGGGGCGTGACCTTCGTGCTCGACGGCCCGAACGGCGTCGAGCCCGTCGCCGTCGGTGACCGGGCCCTGCTCCTCGACGCCCTGGAGGCTTGCCGTGCCCGCTGACGTGTCGGACCCGACGCTGGTGCTGCTGCTGAGCGGCCCAAACCTGAACCTGCTGGGCGAGCGACAGCCGGAGATCTACGGGACGGCCACGCTGGCCGACCACGTGGCCACGGCCACCGCCGAGGCCGAGCGCCACGGCCTGACGGTCGAGCACCTCCAGTCGAATCACGAGGGCGAGCTGGTCGAGGCGATCCACGGGGCCCGGGGCCGGGTGGCGGCCATCGTGATCAACGCCGGCGCCCTCACCCACTACGGCTGGTCGCTCCACGACGCCCTGGCCGCCTTCGTCGGCCCGGTGGTCGAGCTCCACCTGTCCAATCCTGGCGGCCGGGAGCCCTGGCGCCACACGTCGGTCATCGCCCCCGTGGCCCAGGGCACCATCGCCGGCTTCGGAGGCGACGGCTACCGCCTGGCCCTCGACGCCACCGCCCGCCTCCTGGGCCGGACCTCGTAGGCTGGGGGAACATGCGCACCGCCGAGGAGATGGACCTGGAGAACGCTGGCGAGGCCATCGCCGCCGCCCTCCGCGGCCGGCGCTTCGGCTCGACGGAGGTCCTGGATGCTCGCCCGAGGGTGCACGTGGATTCCACCGACGAGCTGGCGGTCACGATCGTCTTGACCTTGAGCCCCCCTCCGCCGCCGACCAAGGGCGACCGGACCTGGCCCCGTGAGGATCGACAGGAGATCGACAGTGCCTACCAGGAGGCCCTGCGCGCCGTGGGCCTGGGAGGGCACTCGTACCTCCGGCTGGTGGCGTCAGCACCGGATGTCTTCGCTCGCACGGATGGCTGATTCGCTCTGGTATGAGCTCATCGACCAGGCCGACGAGCTCGCCGACATCCAAGCCACCGGCGACGCCCCGACCGATGCTGACGTCCGACGAGCCATCTCGGCCGCCTACTACGCCCTGTTCCACCGACTGACCTTCCTCGTGGCTGAGTGCACCGCGGGGGCAGTCCCCGGGCCGCACCGGCACGAGGTCCGTCGCTTCTTCGCCCACTCCGCCCTGAACGACGTCTGCTCCTGGATCATTCGTGGTGGAGCCCCACCGAGTCGTCCTGCAGCTGACGGGCTCGCTCCCCTTGTCGGGCAGAGCGTGGAGCTGATGGCGGTGGTCCGAGTCTTCGTCGTTCTCCAGGAGCTTCGTCACGACGCGGACTACGACCACCTGGCGTTGTTCACCGTCGCCGACGCCCAGCAGGCGATCCAGCGCGCGGACGAGGCGATCCATCTCCTCGACTCAGCGCGCGACCAGCCGGAGATCGACGGGCTCGCTGCCCTCTGCATCATGTACGGGAGACGCTCATGAGCACCGACACCGTCGTCGACACCGTGGCGGCGGCGGATCTGACCGGGGTGCTGCCGGACATGGACGTGGCCGGGCGGGCCGACCGGGTGCGGGCCCTCTTCGACGAGGCCGACGTCGACGCCCTCCTCGTGACCGATCTCAGCAACGTCCGCTACCTGACCGGCTTCACCGGTTCGGCCGCCCGGCTGCTGGTCACCGATGACGGCATGCTGCTCGTCACCGACGGCCGCTACGCGGCCCAGGCCCCGGATCAGATCGCGGCCCACGGCGTCACCGCCGCAGTGGCCGTGGGGACGACCCTCAAGGAGCAGGACGAGGTGCTGGCGGCGGCGGCCGGCACCGGCC
>DASYLG010000600.1:0-7326 GCA_036009685.1 Iamia sp.
GGCGCCGAGACGCACACCGCGGCGGCGTCGGGCCTGGGCGCCGAGCGCGCCGCCCTGCTGGTCGAGGTCTACCGGCGGGGCGACGGCTGGAAGGTCCGCTCCGTCTCGGCCGGCTGGGCCGAGGGCCTGGCCTCGCTCGTGACCCACTTCGGTGTGGCCGTGGCCGAGGACCACGAGGTGCCTGGCACCTCGTCGTCCGCTCCGGCGGCCGACGCCGGGCCGCGGTCGGTGCCCGGCGAGGAGAGGGTGTCGCTCGAGAAGCGCCAGGCCCTCGACCTCCGCAAGCGCGAGGTCCACAAGGTCCTGCTGGAGAAGGGCGCCGCCACCCAGCGGGCCCGGATCATCCTCGTCATCGACAAGACCGGGTCGATGCACCAGCTCTACGCCACCAAGGCCATCCACCGGGTGGTCGAGCGGATGGTGCCCGTCGCCGTGCAGCTCGACGACGACGGCGCCCTCGAGGCCTACCTCTACGCCCGTTCGTACATGCGGCTGCCCGATCTCCACGTGGCCGACCTCGACACGTGGGCCGACACCCACCTGCACCTGAGGGGCATCGTGGACGGCGTCGACTACAACGCCATCGGCCACGGCAACGACGAGATCCCGATCATGACGGCGGTGCTCGACGACATCCGGCCCGACGACCCCACGCCCACGCTGGTCCTCTTCTTCACCGACGGCGGCTTCGCCAAGCGCCAGGAGATCGCCGACCTGGTGAGCAAGGCCTCGCACCGCCCCGCCTTCTGGCAGTTCGTGGGGCTGGGGAAGGCCAAGTACGGCGTCCTGGAGCGGCTCGACGAGATGCCGGGCCGGGTGGTCGACAACGTCGGCTTCTTCGCCGTCGACGACATCGACACGATCGACGACGCCGAGCTCTACCGCCGCCTCCTCGGCGAGTTCCCCGACTGGCTGCGCGCCGCCCGCGCCGCCGGCGTGCTCCCGCGGGTCACGTGGGTGAACGGGAGGTGAACGACCGCCTACGGTGCCGGGGTGGGCACCATCGGGCGCAGGAGGCTGTTGGTCGGCGGGGCCGTGGCCGCGGCCACCTGGCGGTGCGGACCGGTGCCGATCCTCGGGGCCACCGGGCGGATGCCCGGCCGGCTCCCCCTGGCCGCCGTGACCCGTCCCGACGGGACCACGCTGGCCCGCACCATCCTCCGCCCGCCGGGCGAGGGCTACCGCCGGCTGGTGGAGGGCCCGGGCCAGGCGATCGTCGTCCGTGACGAGCTGGGGCCGCCCCAGCCGGGCCGGGAGGACCGGCGCCGGCCGCTCGCCGTCTTCGTCCAGCTGAGCGACCTCCACCTGGTCGACGTCCAGAGCCCGGGCCGGGTGGAGCTGCTCGATCCCCTCGGGGCGCCCTACTCCGGGGCGTGGCGACCCCAGGAGGCGCTGTCGACCCAGGTGGCCTCGGCCATGGTCGCCCACCTCAACGGGCTGGGCCACGGCCCGGTGACCGGCCGCCCCTTCGACGCCCTGGTGTGCACGGGCGACAACATCGACAACGGCCAGGTCAACGAGCTCGAGTGGTTCGTCCGGGTCCTCGACGGCGGGCGCCTCACCCCGGACAGCGGCGACCTCGGGCGCTACGAGGGGGTCCAGGACGACGTCGACCGCGACCGCCGGTTCTGGCACCCCGACGAGGGCGGGACCGACGACTGGACGGCGGCCGGCTTCCCGACCTTCGACGGCCTGCTGGCCGACGCCCTGGCCCCGTTCGAGACCGAGGCCCTGGCCGTCCCGTGGTGGCCCGCCTACGGCAACCACGACGGCCTGCTCCAGGGCAACGCCGCACCCCACCCGTCGTTCGACACCATCCTCACCGGTGACCGCAAGATCGTCGACCTGCCCGCCGGCACCGACCCCAACACGTTCGTGGCGACGCTGCTGACCGAGCCCCGGGCGGTCGCCGATCGCCTCCGCACCCGGGACTACGTCACCCGGGAGGTGGCGGCCGACGAGGATCGCCGCTCGATCACCCGCACCGACTGGATCGATCGCCTGCTGGCCTCGGACGCCGGCCCCCACGGCTACGTCGACGCCGACCGGGACGCCACCAAGACCTGGTACCGGTTCCCGCTGGCCGACGGCGTGGTGGGCATCAGCCTCGACACGTGTGCCCACGGCGGCTCGGCCGGCGGGTGCATCACCGAGGGCCAGCTGCGGTGGCTCGAGACCGAGCTGGCCGCGGTCCACACGACCCACCTCGGCCCCGATGGCGGCGTGGTGCGCACCGGCGCCGACGATCAGCTCGTGGTGGTGTTCAGCCACCACACGGCCGGCACCATGGACGCCGACGTCCCCGACCCCGCCTTCCCGGCGGAGCGGATGGTGGGGGGGACCGAGCTGGTCGCCACGCTGCTGCGGTACCCGAACGTGGTGGCGTGGGTGAACGGCCACACCCACGTCCACGAGGTCCACGTCCACCCCCATCCGCAGGGCCTGACGCCGGGCTTCTGGGAGGTCACGACGGCCAGCCACATCGACTTCCCCCAGCAGTCCCGGGTGCTCGAGCTGGTCGACAACGCCGACGGCACCCACTCGCTGTTCGGCGTCGTGCTCGACCACGACGGCCCGCTGGCCGCCGACGCCGACGACCGCAGCCTCGCCGGTCTGGTGGCGATCAGCCGGGAGCTGTCGGCCAACGACGGCCAGGGCCACTCCGAGCCCTTCTCCGACCCGGGGGTGTTCAACGTCGAGCTGGTGCGCCCGGCCCCGTTCGTCCGGGGCGGCCCGGTCGCCCCGCCGCCCGACCTGGCCCACACCGGCCCCTCCACCGTCCCGCTGGCGGGCGTCGGCCTGGCGCTCGTGGCCGGCGGCGCCGCCCTCCAGGCCGCCGTCCGCCTCCGCGAACGCACGCTTTGAGCGATTCACCACCGTCACGGTGGGAGATCGCTCAAACCTCGCGGGGCTAGGCGACGGGGGTGGGGGAGAGGTGGCGGGCGCGCCACTGGTCGAAGGTGGCGGCGGGGACGGGCCGGCTGAAGTAGTAGCCCTGGCCCAGGGTGCACCCGCCGGCCCGCAGCACGTCGAGCTGGACGTCGCTCTCGATGCCCTCGGCCACGATCTCCAGGTCGAGGCTGCGGCCCAGGTCGACGATGGCCCGGACCACGCTCTCGGCGGCCCGGTCGGTGCCCAGGTCCCGGACGAAGGACCGGTCGATCTTGAGCTGCCGGGCGGGCAGCATCGTCAGGTACGAGAGCGACGAGTAGCCGGTGCCGAAGTCGTCGATGGCCACCGGCACGCCGGTGGCGGCCAGCCCGGCCATCATCGCCATGCTCATCTCGGGATCGACCATGGCGGCCGACTCGGTCAGCTCGACCTTGAGCGACTCGGGCGGCAGGCGGTGGTGGGTCAGCAGCTCGCCGATCCGGCTGATCAGGTCGGGCTCGGTCGTGTTGTACGACGAGATGTTGACCGCCACCTGGAGCGGGACCCCGGCGTCGCGCCAGCGGGCCGCCTGCGCGGTCGCCATCTCCAGCACCAGCTGGGTGAGGGGGCGGATCAGGCCGGAGATCTCGGCCATGGGGATGAAGACGTCGGGTGGGACGGAGCCCCGCTCCGCATGCGTCCAGCGGAGGAGGGCCTCGCAGCCGGCCACCTCGCCGGTGTCGAAGCGCACCAGCGGCTGGTAGTGGAGCTCGAGCTCGCGGCTCTCGATGGCGGTCCGCAGCTCGGTGATCAGGGTGAGCCGGCCGGGATCGGTGCGGTCCCGGCTGACGCTGTACAGCTCGATGCCGGAGCGTCCGTCCTTGGCGTTGTACATGGCCACGTCGGCCCGGCGCAGGAGGGTGACCTCGTCGTCGGCCCCGGGGCCGGCCAGGGCCACGCCCACGCTGGCGGTGATGTCGAGGACCAGGCTGCCGATCGAGAAGGCCTCGCCCAGCGCCGCCCGCAGCGCCCGGGCGGCGTCGGCGGCCTGCTCGGAGCCGCGGCCGCCGACCACGGCGGCGAACTCGTTGCCGCCCAGCCGGGCCAGGTGCTCGACGCCGGGCGTGGCCGACAGCCGCCGTCCGATCTCGACCAGCACGGTGTCGCCGAACTCGTGGCCCAGGGTGTCGTTGATCTCCCGGAAGCGGTCGACGTCGAGGACGGCCACGGCGAAGTCGTGATCGACGGCCAGCCGCCGGGCGACGTGGGCGGTGAAGTCCCGCCGGTTGGCCAGGCCCGTCAGCGTGTCGGTGCGGGCCAGCACCTCGTTGGCCCGGGCCTCCTGGCGCAGCCGATCGAGGAGGTCGGCGTTGCGGAGGGACACGCCGGCGTGGACGGCGAGCGTCTCGAAGAGGGCCACGTCGTCGCGGTCCCAGGTGCGCAGGTCGCCGCTGCGGTCGCCCACGGCCAGGACGGCGTCGGTGGTGTCGTCGACGAGGGCGGGGGCGGCGATGAGCTCGCGCAGGCCGGCCGCCGTCAGCGGGTCGTCGGGGGCGGTCTCGTCGGCGGTGAGGTGGCGGGCGTTGGCCTCGTCGGACTCGCGCCGCGCCTGGCCGACCACGGCGAGCAGGTGGCGGTCGAGGTCGGTCCCCGGGTGCTCGACGGCCTCACCGTCGGCGCCCAGCTCGACCCGGTGCACGGTGTGCCCGTCGCGGAGGACCAGCCAGGTGGCCTCGGAGTGGAGGATGTCGCCCGTCTGGACGAGCAGCTCGGCCACCGGCGAGCCCTCGGTGACGGCCCGGCCCAGCCGCCGGGTGTAGTCGTCGAGGAGGCCCAGGCTGCGGTAGCGGGTGCGCAGGCCGGCGTAGGCGCGGCTGACGATGACGAGGAAGGCCCCGACGGTGACGAGGAGCCACACCGACGCCAGCTCCTCCTGGGCCAGGGTCACGACCACCAGCGCCAGCGAGACGTCGACCAGGGCCAGCAGCGACCCGAACCAGATGCCCTCCCACAGCAGCGGCTCCCACTCGCCGGCATGGACCCGGATCACCAGGGTCACCACGATGGCGGCGGCCAGGTCGGCGACGGCCACGGCGGCGAAGGTCACCAGCCACACGGTGAGGTCGATGGCGCCACCGCGGGGGAGGAGGGCCATGAGGGCGGCGGCCACGGCCACCTCGGTCAGGTGCGTGGCCAGGTTGGCCAGCAGCTTGAACGGGGGCTGGCGGCGTACGCCGCCCAGGACGGCCAGCGAGACCGCCACGCGGATCAGCGCCACCGGGACGGGCCCGAGCAGCAGCAGGCCCACGACGAGGGGCACGGCCGAGAAGGCGAAGGTGTGGCTCTCGTGCCGGAGCTCGAGATCGACCGTGTACAGCTCGGCCAGCACGTAGAGGACGCCGACGGCGATGGGCACGATCACCGGGGTGAAGGTGATGGGGTGGCCCTGCTCGACCGTCGCGATGGCGGCGGCGGCGACGGCGGAGAGGCCGACGGCGAAGACCGTCACCCCCATCCGGGCGCGCCGGTCGGACTCCTCGTCGGCGACGGGGGCGTCAGCCGTCGCGTCGTCGGGCGAGCCGGTCACCGCCACCCATCGGCGGCGACCGACCGGTCGTGAGGTTGCCCCGTCTCCTCGACCTTCGAGCGGGATGGCCTCAGATCGTCAGGCGGAGCGCCAGGTGCGCCCGGTCCAGACGTCGGCCCGCCAGGTGCGGCCGGACCAGGCCTCGCCCCGCCAGGTGCGCCCGGTCCAGGTCTCGCCCCGCCAGGTCCGGCCGGTAAAGGCCTGGCCTCGCCAGGTGCGGCCGGTGAAGCTGCCCTGGTCGCCGTCGACCCAGCCGTCACCGGTCCAGGTGTTGCCGTTCCAGCGGCCGCCCTCCCACGTGGTGCCGGCGGTGGTCTGGGCGGCCCAGGCCTCCGGGCGCCACGGGGCGCTCATGACATCGATCTCGCCGGCCAGCTCGGACTGGCCGTCGCTGACCCGGGCCGTGCCCCGGGCGGCGTCGAGGCTGCCCCGGCCGGTCGAGACCGGGTACGTCTGTGGGCCGTCGGTGGCCGGCAGGACCGCCGCCGGGGCCAGGTTGAGGAGGCCGGCGCCCTGGCTCGTCAGGGCCGAGCGGACCAGGATCCGACCACTGCCGGTCAGGACGTCCTTGACCTGGTCGGGGGTCAGGTCAGGACGCTGCTCGAGGAGCAGGGCCACGGACCCCGAGACGACGGCGGCGGCCTGCGAGGTGCCCGAGCCGCGGAACTGGGTGGTGCCGACACGGGCCTCGGGGTGGTCCTCGTCGGCCTCGGAGCCCGGCACCCGGGAGCCGATCAGCGACACGCCGGGGGCGAGCAGGTCGACCCGCCGCTGGGCCGTGCCGACCGAGCTGAAGGCGGCCGTCCTGTCGTCGGCGGCCGAGGTGGCGCTGGCGCCCATGTCGGCGGCGCCGACGGTGAGGACGTAGGGGTCGATGGCCGGGTTGGTCAGGGCCCCGCCGCTGTTGCCGGCGGCGACGACCACGACGGTCCCGTGGCGCCAGGCCGTCTCCACGGCGTGGGCCAGCGGGTCGACCTGGTAGGGCTGCACCCCGTCGGTGCCGTAGGAGAGGTTGATAACCCGCACGTCCATGCCCGGGTCGTTCCGGTGCTGGTCGACCCAGTTGACGGCGGCGATGACCTGGGACACGTCGACGGCCCCGTTGGAGGCGCCCACCTTCATGTCGAGGATGCGGGCGCCGGGGGCGATGCCCCGGGTCTGGGTGGTGCCCCGCCCGGCGATGAGGCTGGCCATGTGGGTGCCGTGGCCGAAGGCGTCGATGCCCGCCGGCATGTCGCTGCCCTGGGAGTCGAACGAGAGGTCGGGACCGACCACGACGGCGCCGTCGGCGTCGAGGCCGGGCACCGGGGCCACGCCGGTGTCGATGAGGGCGACATCGACGCCACTGCCGTCGATGCCCCGCTGGTGGAGGCTGCGGGCGCCGATGAGATCGGTCACCTGGCCGGGCTGGAGCGGGGCCGAGGGCTGGTTGGCGAACTCGTCGAGAGGCGAGGTGCCGAACCGGAGGACGCCGTTGACGGTGGCGGGCAGCCCGGTGACGACGTGGCCGAGGAGCCCGATCAGCCCGCCGAGGAGGCCGCCGTCGCCGGCGCTGGCCGGGGTGGACATCGGCACGGTGAGCGCGGTGGTGGCCACGAGGACGGCCACGAAGCGGATCCCGCGCCGCCGGAGCGGTCGCTGTGCGTGGTGGCGGTGTGGCTTGCGGTGGCCGAGGCCGGCGCTCTGCGTGGTCATTCTCTCCCCTTGGGTCCCCGTACGCCACAGAGAGTAGTCGAAGATACGCACAGAGCGCAAACGTGACTTTCTCCACACGGTGCGTGGTCGCTCGATGACGGTCTCGACGCGACCCGGGGACTGCCGCGAGCCGGGACGAGGTGGCGACCGGTGAGGTGCCGGCTCAGTGCCAG
>DASYLG010000601.1:0-6591 GCA_036009685.1 Iamia sp.
CGCGCCGGCCGATGATCCGGTTGACCAGGGTCGACTTGCCCACGTTGGGGCGCCCGACGATGGCGACGGTGGGCAGCCCGGGGCGGACCGGGACCTCGTTGACGGCGGTGCCGTCGTCGGGCTCGTGCTGGCCGGTGCGCTCGGCGCGCGTGGGCCGCAGCGGCGTCTCTTGCGGGGTGAGGTCGCTCATGGTCTTGCTCCAGTGCCGGCCAGCACCGGGATCTCGAGGGCGCGGCGGAGGGCGGCACCGTCGGTGGGGATGACCTCGACCGGGCGGGGGAGGTCGTCGGGCGTGGTGCCGTCGAGGAAGCGCCCACCGGAGAGGCAGACGTCGGGCAGCAGGTAGCGGTGGCCGACCGGCTCGGCGGCGAGGACCCGGGCCAGGTCCTCCCCCACCATGAGGCCGGTGACGGCGACGTTGCCACCGAAGTAGCGGTTCTCGACCGGGACGGCCCGCACGTCGGTCCGGCCCAGGGCGGCGAGCAGCGGGCCGACGACGCGGGCGCCGTACGAGCTGGTCAGCACCCCGACGGGGGCGTCGGGCCGGGGCGGGCGGGGGCGCAGGGCGACCGGCGTGGCGGCGGCGATGCCGACGGGATCGGCCTCGGAGGGGGCGACGGCGACCGAGCAGCCGCCGCGGTCGGCGCGGTAGCCCTCGGCCGGGGCGCCGAGGTCGCCGGCCGCCTCGTAGCGGGTGGTGCGACCGGTCTCGGCGGCGTCGGCCCAGGCGAAGAAGCCGGACTCGACGCCCCCCGATCCCTCCCGCGAACCCTGGAACTCGGCCTCGAACGTCCGGGCCATGCCGATGCCGTCCTCGTGCATGGCGAAGCCCTCGTAGGCGTCGGGCTCGGGGAAGGGCCGATCGGCGATCAGGTAGTACTCGTCGGCGGCGAAGACCAGACGGCGGCCCAGCACCCGGAGGAAGCGCTCCTGGGCGGCGTGGACCACGTCGATCACGGCGGCGGCCTCGGCCCGGGTGGCGGGCCGCATGCGGGCCTCGGTGTTGTGCCGGCTGACCCCGAGCGGCACGACGCAGAGCGACGCCAGCTCGGGGTAGCGGTCGAGCACGCCGGCCAGGGTGTCGGCCAGGACGGGGCCGTCGTTGACGCCGGGGCAGCAGACCACCTGCCCGTGGATCTCGACGCCGTGGTCGAGCAGGGCCCGCAACCACCTGAGCGACGTGGCGCCCCGCCGGTTGCGCAGCATCGTGGCCCGCACGTCGGGGTCGGTGGCGTGGATGCTGACGTTGAGCGGGCTGATGCCCTCGGTGACGACCCGCTCCAGGTCCGCCTCGGTGAAGCGGGTCAGGGTGGTGAAGTTCCCGTAGAGGAAGCTCAGCCGGTAGTCGTCGTCCTTGAGGTAGAGGCTCTTCCGCAGGCCCGGCGGCAGCTGGTAGATGAAACAGAACTCGCAGTGGTTGTCGCAGGTGCGGACCTGGTCGAACAGCGACGAGTGGACCTCGATGCCGAGCTGCTCGCCGGCCGTCTTGGGCACCTCGAGGGTCAGCTCCAGCCCGCCCCGGCGGACGTCGAGCACCGGGTCGGGCTCGTCGGTGAGCCACCGCCACTCGATGACGTCGCGGGGCGCCTCGCCGTCGACGGCCACGATCTCGTCGTCGACGAGGACACCGGCCCGGTGGGCCGGCGATCCCGGAGCGACGGCGACGACACGGGGCGAGGACATGACCGGACGATCCTACGGCGGTGGCAGGTGATCGACTCCTGCCCGGCGCGTCGTCCGGCCTCGGCTTCGCCTCGGGGTCACGGCGTTGCGAGCTGGGTCGCCTCGCCTGGCGGCTCGCCTCCGGGTACGAGGAAGTCCCGCCTTCTCCCCTGGTCCGCATCGGTACCGTGCGGCGGTGGCCGACCTCGTCCCGCTCGACATCCGCACGCTCGACCCCGACGACCTCCACCAGGTCGCCGAGCTGGGTGCCCACTCGTTCGGCGGGCCCCGCCGAGAGCTGACCACCGAGAACACGGCCATCCCGCCCGAGGACACCGTGGCGGCCTACCGGGGCCCCCGTCTCGTCGGCACCACCGCCGTCCACCGCTTCGAGCAGTGGTTCGGCGGTCGGGCGGTGCCCTGCGGTGGGGTCGCGGCCGTGACCCTGGCGCCCGATCAGCGGGGCGCCGGCGTCGCCCGTCTGATGCTGGCGGCGGCGGCCGATGCCATGCGGACCCACGGCGAGCCGATCAGCGCGCTGTACCCGACCACGGCGTCGCTCTACCGGAGCGTCGGCTACGAGATCGCCGGCTGGTGGGGCCAGCGGGCCATCCCCGTGGCCGAGCTCCCCCGTCCCACCGGGGACCTGACGTGGGAGCCGATCGAGCCCTCGGACCCAGCGATCGTCGAGGTCGCCGCCGCCGGCATCGCCGGGCGCGACGGCTGGATCATGCCCCCGCCCCGGTGGTGGAGGGCGTGGGCCCACCGGCGCACCGAGAAGGGGGCGACCACGTGGACGTGGCTGGGCCGGCGCCACGGCGAGCCCGTTGCGTTCGTCTCCTACGGCCACGGCAAGGGCGAGCGGGCGCTGTTCGACATCGACCTCGATGTGATCCTCGGCGTCGACGGCCCGGCCCGGCCCTGGCCGACGCCCTCGCCTTCCTCGGCGCCAACGGCACCACCGGCGACCGGGTCAAGACAACCCTCCCCGGCGCCCTCCTGGCCCGCCACGTGCGCCAGGCCTCCCGCATCCCGATGGTCGAGGACTGGCCCTGGATGGTGCGGATCCTCGACATCCCCGGTGCCGTCGCCGCCCGGGGCTGGCCCGCCGGCCTCTCGCTGGAGGTCGACCTCCGGGTCTCCCCGCCCACCCACGTCCCCGACGACCTCACCGGCGGCGACTGGGTGCTGCGCGTCACCGACGGCTCCGCCACCTGCGCGCCCGGGGGCACCGGCGCCGTGGAGGTGGCGTCGACCGACCTGGCCGCCCTGTACTCCGGGCACCTGGACCCGGCCCAGCTGGTCACCGAGGGCCGGCTGCCCGGTGCCGACGAGTCCCAGGTCAGCGGGCTCCGCGCCGCCTTCGCCGGCAGTCCCACCCTCCCGATGTTCTTCTGACGCCACCGCGCCTCGAACCGGTGATCGGATCGGACGGGTGGCCGTTCGATCTGGTCACCGGTTCCGCCTTCGGGCCGCGGGGCGCCGTCGGTACCCTGGACCCGATGGACGTCGAGCGTGTGCTGATCGCCGAGCCCCGGGGGTTCTGCGCCGGCGTCGAGATGGCGATCAAGGCGCTGGCCTGGATGGTCCGGGCCTTCGAGCCGCCGGTGTACTGCTACCACGAGATCGTCCACAACAAGCTGGTGGTCGACCGCTTCCGCGACCAGGGCGTGGTGTTCGTCGACGACATCGCCGACGTGCCCCGGGGCCGCCCGGTGATGCTGTCCGCCCACGGCTCGGCGCCCGAGGTCGTGGCCGCGGCCCGGGCCGCCGGCGGCTACGTGGTCGACGCCGTGTGCCCGCTCGTGACCAAGGTCCACCACGAGGTCAAGGTCCGGGCGGGCAAGGGCTACCAGATCGTCTACGTCGGCCACGAGGGCCACGAGGAGGCCGTCGGCACCATGGCCGTCGCCCCCGACAACATCCACCGGGTCGAGACCCTCGACGAGGTCGCCGCCCTCCCCGCCTTCGACCAGCCGGTGGCGATGCTGGCCCAGACGACGCTCTCGCACCGGGACTGGTCGGGGCTGCGCGACGCCACCGTCGAGCGCTTCCCCGACATGTGGGTGCCGGGCCGCAGCGACCTCTGCTTCGCCACCACCAACCGCCAGACGGCGCTGCTGGAGATGGCGCCCCGCTGCGACGCCATCGTCGTCATCGGGTCGTCCAACTCGTCGAACACCATGGCCCTGGCCAAGCTGGCGCTCGAGGCCGGCTGCCCCCGCGTCTTCCGGGTCAACAGCGCCGCCGAGCTGCCCGACGACCTCACCGGCACGGTCGGCATCACCGCCGGCGCCTCGGCCTACGAGGAGCTGGTCGACGCCGTCATCGAGCGTCTGGGCCACACCAAGGCCACCGCCGAGCCGGTCCGGGTCACCGAGGAGGACGAGTACTTCCCCCCACCCCGCAACCTGCGCGAGCTGGTCGCCGCCATCGACGTGGTCGCCACCCTCACGCTCGGCGGATCGCTCCCCGGCCGCCCCTCCCCCGACGACCGCGGCCTCCCCGCCAGCGACGTCCTCGCCACCCTGTAGACCGTTCTGTCAACCCCTGTGCACCGTGACGGTGCACGGGGACGGACAGAAGGGAATCCACCCGTCGGACCGAACCTCCCGGGGTGACCGCGGCCACGTCCTCCCGCTCCGCTCCCCGGCCGGTCACGGCCGAGGACCCTCCACTCGACGTCGCCCGGCCCTCGGGCTGGGCCGCCCTGCGGGCCCGGATCCCGAACGAGGAGCTGCCGGGGATCGTCACCCTCGTGGTGCTGGCGGCCCTGCTCGTGTCCGTGGTGATCGGGTGGGCGGCGCCGACGACGGCCCTCTCGCTGGCCGTGGTGGCGCTCGGCGCCCGGGCCGTGGTCGACTCCCGCGCCGGCGGCCTGCCCACCGGTGCCGTCGTCGGGGCCGGGGTGCTGGTGGTGGTGCTGTCGGCCTGCTGGTGGTCGGGCACCGACCTGGACCAGCGCCCCCGCTGGACCACCGAGCGCCCGACCGAGGGGCTGGCCGCCTACGAGATGGCCGCCGGCAGCCTCACCATCGACCTGACCGAGAGCCCCCGGCCCCTGGGCGTGACGGCGAAGGTCGGCGTGGGCCGGGTGATCGTCAAGGTCCCCGACGCCGACGTGCGGGCCGGCCGGGTCGACGTCCAGGCTCGGGTCGCCGGCGGCTGGGTGAGCGTGCCCATCCCGCGCGACGACCGGGTCCGGCCCATCGGCCGCGACGCCGGCCCCGCCCTGATGGACGAGGTGGCCACGCAGCCCGGCGACGCCCCGACCGTGGTCGTCCGGATCGACGTCGGCATCGGCAACGTGGAGGTGCACCGTGTCCGGTGAGCGACGAGGGTGGAACCGTGGCTGGGACGTCAAGGGCGCCGCCGTCGGCCTGTTCCTGATCGGCGCCGGGCTGGTGCTGCTCCGCCGGGACGACGCCGCCTTCGACGCCCTGCCCGCTCTGGCCGTCGTCGGCGCCGTGGCCTGCGGGGCGCTGGCCGTCGCCCTCGCCCGTCTCGACGGCGCCCTCGGCGACCTGCTGAGCAGGGAGCTCACCCGCCGCCGCGCCCGCCGGTCCGGCGCCGAGCGGATCTGACCCGTCCCGCGCCACCGGCTATCGGCGACGAGCCGATCGAGACCGACGCGCCCGGGCCCGGCGCAGCCGCTGGGGGTCTGGGGGAACCCCCAGACGAAGAGCCGTGGGCCCGAGGAACGGGGGCTCCGGCTCTGGGAAGGTCTTCAGCGCCGAGCGCAGCGAGGCACCGTCAGTTCGAGGAGGAGACGAGCGAGGCGAGGCTTCTGACGAGAGAGACTCAGTTCGGCGTGCCGGCGCGGCGCTGGGCGTCGTCGAACAGCGCCTGGACGTGGATCTTGAGCTCGGCGGTCTGGCTCCGGATGGCCGCCCGGCGGGCCTTGGCGCCGTCGATCTGGGGGGCCTCCATCGGCTCGCCCACCACGACGACGACCTTCACCGGGCGGATCACCTTGGCCCCCTTGCCCATGGCCTTGTGCGAGCCGCCGATGCCGACCGGCACGATCGGTGCTCCGGTGCGGGCCTGGACGAACGCCGGGCCGTCGAACAGCTCCTCCACCACCGGGCCCTCCTGGCGGGTGCCCTCGGGGAACATCACCAGCGGCTCGCCCCCCTCGACGACGGCCTGGCAGGCGTGCAGCGCCTCGCGGTCGGCGGTGCCCCGGGCCACGGGGATGCCGCCCAGCGCCGACCACAGCACCCCGAACCCGGGCTTCCAGAGGGTGTCCTTGGCCAGGAACCGCTGGCGGCGGCGGGCGCAGCCGGCGGCCAGCAGGAAGTCGATGTTCGACCGGTGGACCGGCGCCAGGATGAAGGGCCGGTCGCCGGGGACGTTCTCGAGGCCGTGGTACTCGACCCGGAGCCACACCCGGGCGAAGGCCACCAGGGCGCCCCGGATGAAGCCGTAGAGCAGCCGTTCGCCGGCGCTCGGCGGGTCGAGGTTGATCTTGACCCCGCTGCGGCGCTCGGCCCGGGCCAGGGCCCGCCGCTCCTTGCGCGTGGGATCGGCCTCGCCGGTCACCCGCCCACCTTGGTGGCGAGGGCCTCGACGACCTCGTCGATCGAGAGGTCGCTGGTGTCGACCACCAGGGCGTCGTCGGCCTCGGCCAGGGGCGAGGCCTCCCGGCCCTGGTCGAGGGCATCGCGACGGGCCAGATCGGTGGCGACGGCCTCGTAGGAGAGGTCGGCCACCTCCTTCGACCGGCGCTCGGCCCGCACCTCGGGCCGGGCCGTCAGGTACACCTTGAGCTGGGCGTCGGGGAACACGACGGTGCCGATGTCGCGGCCCTCGAGCACGCCCCCGCCCCGGTCGGCGGCCCACTCCCGCTGGCGGCGGACCAGGTCGCGGCGGACGTCGGGGTTGGCGGCGACCAGCGACACCGCCCGGGTGACCTCGGGACCGCGGATC
>DASYLG010000602.1:0-2026 GCA_036009685.1 Iamia sp.
CCCTCGTCGAGCGTGGTGCTCAGGGCCTCGGTCACGTGGAAGGCCGAGCTCTTGCCCACGATGCACGCCGTGCCGACGCCGGCGTCGACCAGCGCTCGGAGGGTGGGGTCGACGTCGACCTTGCCGGCGGGCCGGCGGGTCGAGCCGAAGGCGACCAGCTCGGCCGTCGTCAGCGTCAGCTCGCCGGGCGCCCGGGCGAAGAACTCGGCGTCCTTGGGGTTGGCCAGCGGGTAGCCGCCCTCGATCCAGCGGACGCCGAGCCAGTCGAGCTGCTCCGCGACGCGCAGCTTGTCGTCGACGGTGAGCGAGATGCCCTCGAACTGGGCGCCGTCGCGCAGGGTCGTGTCGAAGATGTCGATCTCGGCCGGGGCGCCGGCCGGCCGCCGGGCGGCACCGTCGTCACTCGGCATGTTCGACCCAGTCCTTGTACCGGTCGACCTCGCCCCGCACGGTGCGGTGGTACTCCTCGCCGATGGCCACGGTCATCACGCCGGGCGAGGGGATCTCGCGGTCGTCGACCGAGCTGACGGCCGAGACCTCGGCGGCGGTGCCGCAGACGAACATCTCCTCGGCGATGTAGAGGTCGGAGCGGGCCAGCTCGCCCACGACCACCTCGAAGCCGAGGTCGGCGGCGATGGTGGACACGGTCGACTGGGTGATGCCCTCGAGGGCGCCCGACGACAGCGGCGGCGTGATGAAGCGGCCCTTGCGGGCGACGAAGACGTTCTCGCCGGTGCACTCCGACACGAACCCCTGGGGGTTGAGCATCAGGGCCTCGTCGTAGCCCGCCTTGAGCGCCTCGACCTTGGCCAGCGAGGAGTTGACGTAGTTGCCCGTGGTCTTGGCCGCCGGCGGCATGGTGTTGTGGTCGTGGCGGGTCCAGCTCGAGATCTTCATGCGCACGCCCTTGGTGAGGGCGTCGTCGCCGAGGTAGGCGCCCCACGGCCAGCAGGCGATCGACACGTCGACCGAGCACGGGAGGGTGTTCAGCCCCATCTCGCCGTAGCCGAAGTAGGCGATGGGCCGGATGTAGCAGCTGGCCAGACCGGTGGAGGCGACGGTGGCCTTGGTGGCGGCGACCAGCTCCTCGGGCGTGTAGGGGATCTCCATGCCCAGGATCTGGGCGGACTGGAACATCCGGTTGATGTGGTCGGTGAGCCGGAAGATGCCGGGCCCGTCGGCCGTCTCGTAGGCCCGGATGCCCTCGAAGACGCCCATGCCGTAGTGGAGCGTGTGGGTCAGCACGTGGATGCGCGCCTCGTCCCACGGCACCAGCTCGCCGTTCATCCAGATCTTCTCGGTGGGCGTGATCGGCATGGCGTTCTCCTACAGCGCGTCGACGACGGCGTCGCCGATCTCGGGGGTGGGACGGGTCTCGGGGCGGCCCTCGCGGCCGGCGACGACCGAGGCGCAGGCGGACCGGATCTTGGCCGCCGCCGCCTCCTCGCCGAGCAGGTCGAGCATGAGGGTGGCCGAGAGGATGGCGGCGAGCGGGTCGGCCTTCTGCTGGCCGGCGATGTCGGGGGCCGAGCCGTGGACGGGCTCGAACATCGAGGGCGCCCGGCGGGTCGGGTCCATGTTGCCGCTGGAGGCGAGGCCGATGCCGCCGGACACGGCGCCGCCGAGGTCGGTGAGGATGTCGCCGAAGAGGTTGTCGGTGACGATGACGTCGTAGCGCTGCGGGTCCTGCACGAAGTAGATGCAGGCGGCGTCGACGTGGTTGTAGGTCGTGGTGACCTCGGGGTACTCGGCCGCCACCTCGTCGAAGGTGCGCTGCCAGAGGTCGCCGGAGAACGTCAGGACGTTGGTCTTGTGGACCAGCGTGAGGTGCTTGCGGCGGGTCATGGCCAGCTCGAAGGCGTACCGGAGGCAGCGCTCGACGCCGAGGCGGGTGTTGACCGATCCCTGGGTGGCGATCTCCTGTGGCGTGTCCTTGCGGAGGAAGCCGCCCTCGCCGGCGTAGGTGCCCTCGGTGTTCTCCCGGATCACGACCATGTCGATGCCCGACGCCGGGTCGGTGAAGGGC
>DASYLG010000603.1:0-21330 GCA_036009685.1 Iamia sp.
CGGGCGCCACGACCAGCGCCGGAGCGGCGCGGAGAGGACAGCCATGCACCCCGTCGTGCACTTCGAGATCAGCGGGCCCGACCCCGAGGCCCTGCAGGGCTTCTACGCCGAGCTCTTCGGCTGGGAGTACGGCCGGGGCGACGCCGCCACCGAGGAGGTGTCGGCCCCCGGGCGGTACGGGTTCGTCGACGGCGGGACGACGGGCGGCATCAACGGCGGGGTCGGTGGCGGCGACGGCCACCCGGCCCGGGTCCTGTTCTACGTGGGCGTGCCCGACGTCGAGGCCGCCCTGGCCGGCGCCGAGCAGGCCGGCGGGACCCGGCGGATGGGCCCGGCGGTGTCGGCCGCCGGCGATCTCGCCGTCGGGTGGTTCGCCGACCCGCAGGGCAACCTGGTCGGCGTGGCCGGCCCGGCACCCGAGGAGGACCCGGCGTGAAGTACCTGATCCTCGTGTACAGCAACCCCGAGAGCTGGGAGCACCCGATGTTCGGGCGTGATCCCGGCTTCCTCGGGCTGACCGAGGCCGAGCGGGACGACGTCGTGCGCGAGGCCGAGGCCCTCCACGCCGAGATCGTCGCCTCCGGCGAGCTGATCGAGGGCGTGGCCCTGGCCGACCCGGTCACGGCCCGGACGGCCCGGCCCGATGACGGCGGCGGCGTCATCGTCACCGACGGGCCCTACCTCGAGACCAAGGAGCAGCTGGCCGGCTACTTCGTGGTCGACTGCGAGACGCCGGCGCGGGCCGCCGAGATCGCTGCCCGCTTCCCCGACGCCCGGCTCACCGCGGTCGAGGTCCGCCCGATCATGACCACCGGCGGCGAGGAGATGTGACGCCCCGCCCGACCCCGGCCGTGGTCGGCGAGCTGCTCCGCACCCTGGCCCCGCAGGTCCTCGGCCCGCTGGCCCGGCGGTCGGCCCGGTTCGAGGACGCCGAGGACGCCGTGCAGGAGGCCCTGCTGGCGGCGACGGTGCAGTGGCCGGTCGAGGGTCTGCCCGACGAGCCCCGCGCCTGGCTGCGCACGGTGGCGGCCCGCCGGCTGGCCGACAGGCTCCGGAGCGAGGCCGCCAGCCGGCGACGGGAGGAGCGCGATGCGGCGCGGATTCCGGCCGACGCCCACCTGGCCCCGGCGCCCGACGGCGAGAGCGACGTCGCCACCGGCGTCGACGACACGCTGGTGCTGCTACTCCTGTGCTGCCACCCGACCCTGAGCCCGTCGTCGCAGGTGGCGCTCACGCTGCGGGCCGTGGGCGGCCTCACCACGGCCGAGATCGCCCGCTCCTTCCTCGTCCCCGAGGCCACCATGGGCCAGCGCATCAGCCGGGCCAAGGGGCGCATCCGGGCCAGCGGCGCCCGGTTCGCCCTCCCGGTCGGAGCCGAGGTGCCCACCCGGTGGGCCGCCGCGCTCCACGTGCTCTATCTGATCTTCTCCGAGGGGTCGACGGCGACCTCGGGGGCCGATCTCCACCGCCCCGACCTCACCGCCGAGGCCATCCGCCTCGCCCGCCTCGTCCGCCGGCTGCGGCCCGACGACGGCGAGGCGGCCGGGCTGCTGGCCCTCATGCTCCTCGTCGAGGCCCGCCGGGCCGCCCGCATCCGGGCCGACGGCCGCCTCGTGCCCCTGGCCGAGCAGGACCGCGCCCTCTGGGACGGCGATCGCATCGCCGAGGGCGTCGCCCTCCTGACCCACGCCCTGCCCCGCGCCACCCTCGGGCCGTACCAGCTCCAGGCGGCGATCGCCGCCGTCCACGCCGAGGCACCGTCGGCGGCGGCGACCGACTGGCGCCAGGTCGTCGCCCTCTACCGCCTCCTCGACGGCCTGGCGCCCAGCCCCGTCGTCACCCTCAACCGGGCCGTGGCGGTGGCCATGGCCGACGGTCCCGAGGCCGGCCTCGCCCTGCTCGCCCCGCTGGCCGACGACGAGCGCCTGGCCGGCCACCACCGCCTCCCCGCGGTGCGGGCCCATCTCCGGGAGATGGCCGGGGACCGGGCCGGTGCCGAGGCCGACTACCGGACCGCGGCCCGGCTCACGACCAGCCTCCCCGAGCAGCGCTACCTCCGCGAGCGGGCGGCGGGGCTCGTGCCGACGACGGCCCGCTGCCCGGTCACCCGTCCGGGCGGTTCGGCCACGGTCCGTTTTCGCGTCGTCACGCCGGGGAGTCGTCGGTCACACCCCAGACCATGAGGAGATCGAGCACCGTGCCTGACGCCGCCACCGCCACCGCCATCCAGGACGACACCACCATCGAGACGGGGTTGAGCGACTCGACCTACGACTGCGTGGTGCTGCTCCAGCAGGCACTCGAGGACTGCAAGCGCTACCAGCACTTCGCCCGTGACGCCCGGGCCGACGGGGACGACGAGCTGGCGTCCTTCTTCGACGAGCTGGCCCTCAACGACCACGGTGTGGCCGCCCGGGCTCGTCGCCTCCTCGCCGCCCGCCTGTAGCTCCGGCCTCAGGCCTACGGCCGGCCGTAGCCGTTGTCGCGGGCCCAGTTGGTGGCGGCGACCCGGGAGCGCACCCCGAGCCGGCGGTAGAGGTTCCGGGTGTGCGTCTTGACCGTGTTGACGCTCAGGTAGAGGTCCTCGGCGATCTCCTTGGCCGTCAAGCCGCGGGCCAGCCGATCGAGCACCTCGCGCTCCCGCGGTCGGAGGCCCGGTGCACGGTCACCGTCGGCCGGGACACCGCCGCAGTCGCCGAGGAGGGCGTGGATGAGCTCGCCCCGGTCATCGGCGGCGGCCTGCCGGTCGACCGCCGCGGCGCGGCGGTCCTTGGCCGCCAGCCGGGCGACCGCCTTGGCGTCGTAGGCCGCCGGGTCGACGGCCAGCGCGTCGTCGACCATCCGAGCTTGGGCGTCGCGCACCGTGGCGTCGCGGTCGCGGTGGTGAGCCCGAACGGCGATGTCCACGGCCATCTGGTGGGGGGTGGTGTCTCGCTCGTCGTCCACGCTGCAGCTCCTCTCGTGAGGGGTGGGGTGGGGTCCGTCGGCCCGTCAGCGTCGGCGGCGGGTGATGCGCTCGCCGACCTGCCGTTCCAGCTCCATGATCCGGGTGATGCTGGTGGCGGCGTGGCCGTCGTCCTGGAGCTCCTGGGCCCGGCTCAGCTGCTCCAGGTCGTTGCGGGAGTAGCGCCGCTGGTTGCCCGATGGCCGCTGGCCGTCGACGGCGAGCGCCTCGCCCAGCCGCCGTAGCGCCTGGGTCCCGACGCCCAGCAGATCGGCCGCCACGGCCACGGTGTAGAGCGGCTCGTCGGGGTCGTCGAGCCGGGCGCGCCAGGACCCGGACGCGGTGACGTCCGGCCCTGGCGTCGCCCGGCGGGTCCTCACGCGCTCGACCCGGCGATGGCCTTCGCCCCGTGATCGCCGAGGGCGTGACGCACGTCGATGCGGCGCGTCTTGGCCGTCTCGCGGAGGGGCATGCGGATGCTGAGGACGCCGTCGAGGTACTCGGCGTCGACCGCCTCCACGTCGAGGGCGTCGCCCAGCACGATGCGCCGGCCCAGGGTGGCGTCGGGGCGTTCGCGCACGAGGAAGTGGGCGCCCTCGGGGGCGGTCGAGCGACGGGTGGCCTGGATCCGCAGCTCGCCCCGCTCGACCTGGACGTCGATGGAGTCGGGGTCCACCCCCGGCAGGTCGAGGTCGACGGTCACCACGTCGCCGTGGCGGTAGGCGTCCATCGCGGTGGTGGCGCCGGTGGTGTCGAACATCCGGGCGACGGCCTGGAGGTCACGGAAAGGATCGGTGCGCAGCAGCATGGCGGATACCTCCCAACGTGATCGGTTGTCTGCTGACAACCGACAACTTACCTATCAATCTGCGGACAGGCAACCCTCAGGAGGGATCGCCGCCGGTTTGGTCGGCGGGCCGGGGGAGAGGGGCGGGGCCATGGCTCCCCCCGGCATGCGCGAGGTCACGACCGAGCTCCCGGTCACCATCGACAAGGCGTGGACCGTCCTGGCCGATCCCACGACCTACCCCCGCTGGCTGGTGGGAGCGGTCGAGATCCTCGCGGTCGACGACGGCTGGCCCGAGCCGGGGACGTCGTTCCGCCATCGCGTCGGGCTGGGCGGACCCGTCACCACCCAGGACAGCACCTCGGTCCAGGAGGTCGACCCGCCCCGGCGGCTGATCCTCGAGGCGCGGGCCCGCCCGTTCGGACGGGCCCACGTCGAGATCGAGCTCCGTCCCCGCGGCGATGGCTGCGAGGTCGCCATGCGGGAGGGGATGATGGCGCCGCTCACCCGGCTCACCCCGCTGGCCCAGCCGCTCATCACCGGCCGGAACAAGGAGTCGCTGCGCCGTCTGGGCCAGCTGCCCGAGCTCGGCGGCGCCGGCTCCGGGTGACCGGTGGGGCTCCAGGGCTCGTAGCGTGATCGCCACGTGACCACCGTCGACGCCGTCGTGATCGGGGCCGGGCCCAATGGCCTGGCCGGAGCCAACCTGCTGGCCGACCGGGGGTGGGACGTCCTCGTGCTCGAGGCCAACGACGACCCGGGCGGCGCCGTCCGCACCGCCGAGGTCACCGCCCCCGGCTTCCGCAACGACCTCTACTCGGCCTTCTACCCGCTCGCCGCCGCCTCGCCGGTCCTCCGCCGCCTCCACCTGGAGGACCACGGCCTGCGGTGGGTGCACGCCCCCCACGTCCTGGCCCACGTCCGGCCCGACGGACCCGCCGCCGTCCTCGACCGCGACCCCGCCGTCACGGCCGCCTCGCTCGACCGGGACGCGCCCGGCGACGGCGAGGCCTACCTCCGCCTCCACGCGTGGTGGGAGCGGGTGAGCGGTCCGCTGGTCCACGGCCTGCTGACCCCGTTCCCGCCGGTGGTGGGGGGCGCCCGTCTGGCCGCCGCCACCCTGGGCCGCGACGCCCGGGCGACGGCCCGGCTGGCGCTGATGCCGTTGCGCCGGATGGTCGAGGAGCACTTCCGCGGCGAGTCCGCCCGGCTCCTCTACACCGGCAGCGCCCTCCACGCCGACCTCACCCCCGACAGCGCCGCCAGCGCCCTGTTCGGCTGGCTCATGGTCGGGCTCGGCCAGCAGGTCGGCTTTCCCGTGCCCGAGGGCGGGGCCGACCAGCTGATCGCGGCGATGGTCCGCCGGTTCGAGGCCGCGGGCGGCCAGCTCCGCACCGGGGCGCGGGTCGAACGGGTGCTCGTCGCCCAGGGGCGGGCCGCGGGCGTCGTCGTGGCCGGAGGCGAGGAGGTGCGGGTTCGCCGGGCGGTGCTGGCCGACACCCACGTGCTCGACCTGTACCAGCACCTCGTGGGCACCGAGCACCTCCCGCCCACCGTCGTCGACGCCATGGACCGGTTCCAGCCCGGCTCGGGGACGATCAAGGTGGACTGGGCCCTGTCGGGCCCGATCCCGTGGGCCGACGAGGCCGCCCGCCGGGCCGGCACCGTGCACGTCGCCGACTCGCTCGACGAGCTGACCGTGACGAGCACCGACCTGGACCGCGACCGGATCCCGGCCGACCCCTTCCTCCTCATCGGCCAGATGACGACCACCGACCCGACCCGCTCGCCGCCCGGCACCGAGTCGGCCTGGGCCTACACCCACGTGCCCCAGGTGACGAAGGCCGACTCCGGTCCCGATGGCCTCACGGGGCGCTGGGACGCCGACGAGCTGGCCACCTTCGCGGCCCGCATGGAGGCGCGGATCGAGCGGCTGGCCCCCGGCTTCGGCGCTCTGGTGCTGGCCCGCGCCGTCGCCGGGCCCCACGAGCTCCAGACCGCCAACGCCAACCTGCGCGGCGGCGACATCGGCGGCGGCACGGCCCAGCTGCACCAGCAGCTCCTGTTCCGCCCGCTGGGTGCGGCGGGCAAGGGCCGGGCCGAGACACCCGTCCGGGGTCTCTACCTGGCCTCGTCGTCGGCCCACCCGGGCGGCGGCGTCCACGGCGCCTGCGGGGCCAACGCGGCGCGCGCCGCCGTGGCCCACGACCGCGTCGACCGCGTGAAGGCCACCCTCCGGGACCGCCTGCCCCTCTGACCGCCAACCGGGCCGAGCTTTGGACGGACTCCGCCGCATGCGGCGTGGTTCGGTCCAGAGCTCGAAGAGGGATGTCTCGAACGTGGCAGGGACTGTCGGACTTTCCTTCGCTCCGTGTGGTCAACCACTAAGAGTGGGTCCTCGGACGCCGAAAGAGGTTGGGCCAGACGACCCATTGCATGGCCCGGAAGAAGCCTCATGCGGCGCACCACCCCCCCAACCCAGCAGGTGTTCCGTCGCCGCCGAGCGGTGGCCGCCGCCGTCGCCCTGTCCCTCCTGACGGGCACGGCCGCCGCCGTCCTCACCACCCTGCCGGGTGGGGCCCAGCAGCAGCCCGCCCCGGCGACGCCGCTCGCCGACCCCGTCGCCGACCAGATCGCTGCCGTCCAGGCCGACAAGGCCTCCCGCACCCCGGACGAGGCCAAGGTCGACTCCAACCTCCTCTACGCCGCCGCCGAGGAGGCGGGCCTCCCCGCCGTCGAGGGCGCCCCCGGCCTGACCTCGAGCGCCGAGGTCGACGCCGCCGGCCGGACCGAGGTCGACATCGCCGGCACGATCGACGACGCCCTGCTGGACCGGATCGCCGATCTGGGCGGCCGGGTGGTCGAGAGCACTCCCGAGCAGGACGCAGTCCGGGCCATCGTGCCCGTCGACGCCCTGGTCGATCTGGCCGGGGACGACGATGTGCGGGCCATCGCCCCCGCCGCCGAGGCCCGGACCAACCACGCCGAGGCCCCCAGCGGCCCGGCCGCCACCTCGGCCACCGCCACGGGGACGACCGGCCAGGGCTCGGTCGCCAACGAGGCCGTCGTGACCCACGGCGTCGACGAGGTCCGAGCCCGGTTCGGGATCGACGGCGTCGGCGTGAAGGCGTGCGTCCTCTCCGACGGCGTCGACACCCTGGCCGGCCGCCAGAGCTCCGGCGACCTCCCCGTCGTCGAGATCCTCCCCGGCCAGGCCGGGTCGGGCGACGAGGGCACGGCCATGCTCGAGCTGATCCACGACATGGCGCCCGGTGCCGACCTCGCCTTCGCCACCGCCTTCGGCAGCCAGGCCGGCTTCGCCCAGAACATCATCGACCTGCGGGCCGCCGGTTGCGACGTGATCGTCGACGACGTCACCTACTACACCGAGGGGGCCTTCCAGGACGACGACGTGGCCCGGGCCATCACCCAGGTCCGCGCCGACGGCGCCGTCTACTTCACCTCCGCCGGCAACAGCGGCAACCTGGCCGACGGCACCTCGGGCACCTGGCAGGGCGACTTCCAGGACATGGGCCCGTCCCAGGCCCCGCTGCCGACCGGCCTCCGGGTCCACGGCTGGGGCGTCGGGCAGACCTCCAACCTCGTGACCGGCGGCTTCATGCAGCCCGTCACCCTCCAGTGGGCCGACCCGCTGGGCGCCTCCCGCAACGACTACGACCTCTTCGTCCTCAACGCCGCCGGCACCGGCCTGGTCAAGGCCTCGACCACCAAGCAGACCGGCACCCAGGACCCCTTCGAGCGGGTCGAGGCGAACAATGGCCAGCGCATCGTCGTGACCCGCACCGCCGGCGCCGCCGATCGCTACCTCGCCGTCTACACGAACCGCGGGTTGCTCCAGCACGCCACCGGCGGCTCGTCCTACGGCCACAACTCCAGCGTCGACGCCGTCTCGGTCGGCGCCACCCCCGCCGTCACCTCGATCGACGGCACCGACGCCGGCCCCTACCCGGGCCAGCACTCGACCGCCGACGTCACCGAGACCTTCTCCGGCGACGGCCCCGCCCGCTCCTTCTACGCCCCCGACGGCACGCCGCTCACCCCCGGCAACCTCGGCAGCACCGGCGGCCGGGCCCGCAACGGCGTGGACCTCACCGCCGCCGACGGCACGTCCACCAGCGCCCCGGCCTTCCGGACCTTCTACGGCACCTCGGCCGCGGCCCCGAACGCCGCCGCCCTGGCCGTGCTCGCCCTCTCGGCCGACCCGGGGCTCACGCCCGACCAGGTCGAGGCCGCCCTGCGAGTCGCCGCGGTCGACGTCGAGGTGCCCGGGACCGACCCGGCGACCGGCGTCGGCATCCCCCTGGCCCCCGCCGTGATGGCCGAGATCGGCATGGACAGCGCCGCCCTGGTGCTGCCGGGCGAGCGGACCGTCACCGAGCGGCTGGGCGACGGCGACGACGTCTATGAGCCGGGCGAGGTCTTCGAGGTCGTCCAGGATCTGGTCAACCGCGGGTCCGAGCCGGCCACCAACGTGACCGCCACCCTCAGCTCGCCGTCCTCGTCGGTGTCGGTCACCGCCTCGGAGTCCTCCTACGGCACCGTCGCCCGCAACGCCGCCGCCGAGCCCGGTCGGGTGTTCAAGGTCCGCATCCTCAAGACCTGCACCTGCGGCCGGGACATCCCGTTCCAGCTGGTCACGAGCTACGACGGTGGCCTCGCTCCCAGCCGCACGACGGGTTTCGACCTCGTCGTGGGCACCGAGGGCACGACCGTCGACGTGGCCCGCACGGGCACCCCGCTGGCCATCCCCGACCTGGCCGCCACCGGTGCCACCCCGACCCCCGTCTCGACCACCATCCAGGTGGGCGACATCGGTGGCCCCGTGAGCGGCCTGGACGTCACCTTCGGCGGCACCACCTGCTCGTCCACCGCCGGCTCGACCACGGTGGGCCTGACCCACAGCTTCGTGGGCGACCTCGAGATGACCCTGACCTCGCCGGCCGGCACGACGGTCGCCCTCACCACCAAGACGACCAACTCGGGCAACAACCTCTGCCGCACCGTCTTCAGCGACGATGCCCCGGCGTCGTTCCGCACCGCCACCGCCACCGCCGCCCCCTACACCGGCCGGTACCGCCCGGCCTCGCCGCTGGCCGCCTTCGACGGCGAGGACGCCGAGGGCACCTGGACCCTGCGGCTGGCCGACGCCCGCAAGGGTGACACCGGCTCGCTGCGGGCCGTCTCCCTCCAGCTGACGCCGGCCTCGTGCGACCTCCTGGACACCACGCCCACGGCCCAGGCCGACGCGCTGGCCACGCCGTACCAGACGCCGCTCAGCGTCGGGGATCCCGGCGTCCTCGGCAACGACACCGACGCCTACGGCGACGGCATCGAGGCCACGCTGGTCGACGACGTCGACCACGGCACGCTCCAGCTCGACGAGGACGGGACGCTCTCCTACGACCCCGACGCCGGCTTCAGCGGCGAGGACAGCTTCCGCTACACCGCCCACGACGCCGACTCGTCCTCGGCACCGGCGGTCGTGACCATCGACGTCGGCCCCGCCCCCAACACGGCGCCCACCGGCCGGGCCGACGCCTACGGCACGGGCCACGCCGGCCCGCTCACGGTGGCCGCCCCCGGCGTGCTCGCCAACGACGACGACCCCGAGGGCGACACCCGGACGGCCACGCTGATCGATGACGTCGACCACGGCGACCTGGCGCTGGCCGCCGACGGCTCGTTCCGCTACACCCCCGACGCCGGCTTCGGCGGCGACGACACCTTCACCTACGTGGCCTCCGACGGCGAGCTCGAGTCGATCGAGACGACCGTGACCATCACGGTGGCGCCCCGCACCAACACGGCCCCGACGGCCAGCGGCGACGCCTACGCCACCGGGCACGGCGAGCTGCTGGCCGTCACCGCCCCCGGCGTGCTGGCCGACGACGACGATGCCGAGGACGACGCCCTGACCACCGCCCTGGTCGACGATGTCGAGCACGGTGACCTGGTGCTGGCCGCCGACGGCTCGTTCACCTACGTCCCCGACGACGGCTTCGCCGGCGAGGACGTCTTCACCTACGTGGCCGGCGACGGCTTCGTCGCCTCGGAGCCGGCCACGGTGACGATCACGGTGGCCGACGCCACCGGGCCGGACCCCGTCGCCGTCGCCGACGGGTTCGGCACCCCGTACCGGACGAACTACACCGCCCCGGCGCCCGGCCTCCTGCGCAACGACGTCGCCGGCGGCTCGATGACGGCGGCCCTGGCCACCGACCCCGCCCACGGCACCGTCGTCGTCCGGGCCGACGGATCGTTCACCTACGACCCGGTCGACACCTACAAGGGCGACGACACCTTCACCTACCGGACCCGCTCCGGCGGCCGCTGGTCGGCCCCGGCCACCGTCACGATCAGCGTGGGCCGGCCCACCGACGCCGCCCCCGCCGCCCGGGCCGACGCCTACGACGCTCGCGGTGGCGAGCAGCTCATGATCCGCCGGCCCGGCGTCCTGGCCAACGACGTCGATCCCGACGGCCAGTCGATGACCACCGTCGTGGTCGACGGCGTGGACCACGGGACGCTGACCCTCCGCCTCGACGGCTCCTTCACCTACCTGCCGAACCCGGGCTTCCGGGGCACCGACCGCTTCACCTACGCCGCCCGCGACGGCTACCTCCTCTCGGCGCCGGTGGTGGTCGAGCTGTCGGTGACCTCTCGGGTCGACGCCTTCGTCGACGTGACCCACCGCGAGCTCCTCGGTCGACCCGCCACCGAGGCCGAGATCCAGCAGTGGGTGAACCTCATCGAGGGCGGCAGCGAGACCCGCACCACCTTCGTGCGGACGCTCTCCCTGCGCCGCGAGCACGCCGCCATCATCGTGAGCCGGACGTTCCTCACCTACCTGGGGCGCCCGGCCACGCCGGCCGAGATGACGACCTGGACCGACAAGCTCATGGGCGGCATGACCGTCGCCGAGCTGCCGCTCAAGGTCACGGTCACGCAGAACGGGGTGATCCGCTCGGCGGCCACCAAGCCCGCCCTGATCGACGCCGTCTATGCCGCCTTCCTGGACCGGGCGCCGACCACCGACGAGCGGGCCCGGGGGGTCCGGGCGCTGCAGCGGGACGAGACGCTGGAGAGCATCGCCCGGACGCTGCACAACTCGACGGCCGGCCGGGCTCGGCGCATCGCCATGCAGTTCGCCGAGGTCCTGGGCCGTGAGCCCACCTCGGCCGAGATGTCGCTCTGGCAGGCCCGCCTGTCCACCAAGGACGAGCGCGACCTGGCCATCGCCCTGGCCGCCAGCGACGAGTACCTCGCCGCCGTCGCCCAGCCGTAGCCCCCGGCCCCGGCTGTCGGGTCGGGCTCCAGGTCCCTACGGGACCAGCACGACCCGGCCGAAGGCCTCCCGGTCCTCGACGTGGGCGTGGGCCGCGGCCGCCTCGGCCAGCGGGTAGGTCGAGTCGACCACTACCTCCAGCTCGCCGGCGGCCACCAGGCCGAGCAGGCGCTCGATGTTGTCGTGGGCCCGGTTCCCGGTGGCCAGCTCGGCGCCCAGGAACACGCCCTGGATCGACTGGTTGCCCATCATCAGGGCCGAGACGTCGATGGGCTGGGGGTCCCGGCCGGCGTTGCCGACGTAGGCGATCCGGCCCCGGTAGGCGAGCGACCGGATGCTGGCGGGGAGGGTGGTGCCGACCGGGTCGACCACCAGGTCGACGCCGCGACCGTCGGTGAGACGGCGGACGGCGGCCACCAGGTCGTCATCGCGGTAGTTGATGCCGTGGTCGAGGCCGTGCGCTTGCAGCCGGGCCAGGCGGTCGTCGCTCGACGCGGTGGCCAGCACGGTGGCACCGGCCCGCTTGGCCAGCTGGATGGCGGCCAGGCCCACACCGCCGGCGCCCGCCTGGACCAGCACCGTCTCGCCGGCTTCGAGGCGGCCGAACTCGAAGAGGCAGTCGTCGGCGGTGCCGAAGGCGATGGGCACGCAGGCGGCCGGGGTGACGTCGAGCCCCTCGCGGACGAGCCACGTCGCCCGGGCGGGGACGACGACCAGCTCGGCGTGGGAGCCGTGGGCCATGGTGGCCACGACTCGCTGGCCGACCTGGCGGTCGGTGACGGCGGCGCCGACGGCCTCGATGGTGCCGCCGCACTGGTAGCCCACGATGTGCGGGTGGGCCGGCATGGCGCCGCCCAGCCGGTTGAGCGTGTCGCCCCCCTCGATGCTGATGGCCTCGACCCGGATGAGCACGCCCTTCGGCGTGAGCACGGGGTCGGGGACCTCGGCCAGGTGGAGGACCTCGGGGGGACCGGTCTCGTCGTACACGGCGGCGCGCATGGGCGGGACCGTATCGGCGCCGACGACCCGGCAGACTGGGGTCATGGCTTCCGGCCGCACGCACTCGCATGCGTCGCACGAGCGGCACCACCACCATCCGTCGCCCGAGGCGCACCGCGAGAGCGTCGAGGCCGCGCTCACCGCCCTGCGCCAGGCCGGGGGGCGGATCACCGACGGGCGCCGGGCCATCGTCACCGCCGTCCTGGCCGGCGACGACCACCACGTCACCGTGGACGAGCTGGCCGCCGAGCTGCGGGCCGCCCACCCCGCGCTGGCCCTGTCGACGATCTACCGGACCCTCGAGACGCTGGAGGAGCTGGGCATCGTGGCCCGGGTCGACCTGGGCCAGGGTCGGGCCGTCTACCACCCGATCGACCACGCCCACCACCACCTCGTCTGCTCCACGTGCGGCACCGTCGAGGAGGTGCCCGACGAGGCCACAGCCCCCCTCGCCGCCGACCTCGAGACCCGGGTCGGCTTCGCCCTCTCCCGCCAGCAGCTCACCCTCACCGGCACCTGCCGCCGCTGCCGCGAGCACCCCCGTGAGTCCGAACCGGGCTGAGCACCGAGCGCCGCAGGCCGCCAGTGCGGCGCCGGGTTCGGAGAGCACCCCGGTGACCCGCCTCTGACACCCGGACGCTGGAGGGAGCCGTCTCCGGATGCGAGGTCCGAGCAGCCCGGTCCCGACCAGACCGGGAGCCGGACTGGGTGCCCACTGCCGACCCGGACGACGCAGCCCCGTGGGCGAACGGGTGGCGGCCGCCGCAGCGACGAGACCCGAGGCGGGAGCCCGCCACCCGTTCGCCCGTGGGCGGGGCCTTCCCGCCGACGTGGGCACGACCCGCGAGGCCGCGGCCGCACCCGTCTCACGGCTCACGCAGAAGGGGGTCGGTTCTGATCTCCCAGGGTTGCGGAGGCGCAACGCTGGGTGATCAGAAGCGGACGGGACCCGTTCTGATCTCTGCAGGTCGCGCCGGCGCGACGCTGGATGTTCAGAACGGTCATCGGCCGCCGGCGGCCTCGGCCCGTGGCCCATGCTCCCATCCCTTGGTGACCCTTCATGCAATAATGGTTTACAAGTGAATGGTTTCAGGCGTACGGTGTCGGGCATGCAACCGGTGAACTCCTGGACCCCGCTGGGGCGCTCGATCGGGCGGACGCACAAGATGGTGCGGGCGTGGGGCGACCGCGAGCTGGCGGCCCTCGACTCGTCGGTCACCGAGTGGATCGTCCTGTTCCACATCGGCTCGGCCCCCGCCCCCGGCGCCAGCCAGACCCAGATCGCCCGGTACTCGGAGATGGGCGGCCCGGCCCTCGTGCGCCACATCGACCGGCTCGAGTCCGAGGGCATCGTCACCCGCACCCGGGACACCACCGACCGCCGGATCATCCGCCTGTCTCTCACCGAGGCCGGTCACGAGCGGCTGGAGGCCCTGCGTCAGGTGATGGCCCGGTGCGACGAGACGATGCGGGCCGTCCTCGACGACGACGAGGCCGACGTCCTCCAGGGCGCCCTCGACAAGGTCTTCGCCTTCGCCCTCGCCGAGCTCCACGCCGGCGATCCGTCGGCCTTCCCCTCCGACCCTCCGCCCGGCTTCGCCACGTCCCCCCTCGCCCCGATCACCAGGAGCACGTCATGACCACGACCGCACCGGCGCCGTCGCCCGCCGCCACCGACGAGGCCCCGCCCGCCATCGTCACCCGGGGCCTGACCAAGGTCTACCCGGGCGACGTCCGGGCCGTCGACACCCTCGACCTCACCGTCGCCCGGGGCGAGATCTTCGGCCTGCTCGGGCCCAACGGGGCGGGCAAGACCACCACCGCGGGGATGCTCACCACCCGCGTCATCCCCACCGCCGGCACCGCCCACGTGGGCGGGGTCGACGTGGTGGCGGCCCCGGCCGCGGCCAAGCGCCTCATCGGCGTGGTGCCCCAGACGAACACGCTCGACCGCTCGCTCACCGTGTGGGAGAACCTCTACTTCCACGGGCGGTTCTTCGGCATGGGGGCCAAGCTGGCCAAGACGGAGGCCACCCGGCTGCTGGGCCAGTTCCGGCTGGCCGAGCGGGCCGACGCCCCGGTCATGGCCCTCTCCGGTGGCATGGCCCAGCGGCTGATGGTGGCCCGGGCGGTGATGCACCGGCCGTCGGTCCTGTTCCTCGACGAGCCCACCGCCGGGCTCGACCCGCAGAGCCGTATCGCCCTGTGGGAGATCCTCGACGAGCTCCACGTCGACGGGCAGACGATCCTCCTCACGACGCACTACATGGAGGAGGCCGACCAGCTCTGCGACCGGGTCGCCATCATCGACCAGGGCCGCATCGTCGCCGACGACACGCCGGCCGGGCTCAAGCGCTCGGTCGGGGCCGACACCACCGTCCGGGTCACGGCCGAGGGCGACCTGCCCGAGCTGGCCCGCCTGCTCCGGGTCGAGATCGCCGGGGCCACCGACGCCACCGTCGTCGGCGACGCGGTGATGCTCGCCGTGCAGGGCACCGAGGGCGGCGTGCTGCCCGCCGTCGTCCAGACCGCCGAGCGCAACGGCTTCACCGTCACCGACCTCTCCGTCTCCGAGACCTCCCTCGAGACCGTCTTCATCGCCCTCACCGGGAAGGACCTCCGCGAATGACCACCACCACCGTCCCCGCCCCCTCCGCCGACTCCGTCGACGACGCGCCCGTCTTCGGGCCCCTGCGGCAGAGCCGGGCCTCGGCCTTCGGCGCCCTGCTGCTCCGCGACCTCACCGTGCTGCGCAAGAACCTCAAGGAGTTCCTGCCCCGCACCATCATCCAGCCGTTCCTGCTGGTGTTCGTCTTCACCTACGTGTTCCCCAAGATCGGCCAGGGGGTGGGCGGAGGCGGTGGCAGCGCGGCGGCGGCGACGTTCTCGAGCATCCTCGTCGCCGGCGTGCTCGGCACCGCCATCATCTTCCAGGGCATCCAGGCCGTCGCCCTGCCGCTGGTGCAGGAGTTCGGCTACACCCGCGAGATCGAGGACCGGGTGCTGGCGCCGCTGCCGATCAGCCTGGTGGCGATCGAGAAGATCGTGGCCGGTGCCCTCCAGTGCCTGTTCGCCGGCATCATCGTGTTCCCCATCGCCACCATCGTCCCGGCCACCGCGGTGCACCTCGACATCAGCTGGCCGATCCTCCTCACGCTCGTGCCCCTCGGCTGCATCATGAGCGGGGCCCTGGGCCTCATGTTCGGGACCATGTTCGATCCCCGCACGGTGCCGATGCTGTTCGGCGTGATCCTCATCCCGATCACGTTCTTGGGCTGCACCTACTACAGCTGGCAGGCGCTCGAGCCGATCCGCTGGCTCCAGATCGGGACGCTCATCAACCCGCTCGTCTACCTGGCCGAGGGCTTCCGGGCCGCGCTGACGCCGGTGCCCCACATGAACCTGGTCGCCGTCTACGGCGTGCTGCTGGGCTTCACCGCCGTGTTCACCTGGCTCGGCATCAAGGGCTTCACCAAGCGCGTCATCGCCTAGCGAGACCACGAGGTGCCAGGCACCTCGTGGTCCCCGACGGGGTGACTGCTCAGCCGCCGCGCTTGGCCATGTAGGCGGCGTAGCCGTCGGCCAGGGCCAGGAGGTCGGGGTCGGCGTCGAGGACGGGCTGCATCTTCTCTCGCGCCGCGGCCCGCTTGGCCGGGTAGTACTCGGTCGGCCAGTAGCCCTCGTGGGGCCGGTAGCCCTTGAGGACGTTGCGGGCGACGGTGGCCTTGTGGACCTCGTCGACGCCATCGGCGATGCCCATGGTGGGGGCACCGGCGTACATCGCCTGCAGGGGCGTGAGGTTCGTCGTCCCCAGCGAGCCCAGGACGTGCAGGGCGTTGAACGAGACCTCCCGCAGGACCTTGGCCATCGTGTACTTCACGGCGGCGATGTCGGTGCGGGTCTCCTGGGTCGACGTGTTGTCGATCTTCCAGGCCGTCTCCAGGACGAACAGGCGGAGCATGCGGATCTGGGCGTAGGAGTCGGCGATCTTCTCCTGCACCATCTGGTGGTCGGAGATGACCTTGCCGTGCGACTCGCGGCTCAGGGCCCGCTCGCACATCATGTCGAAGGCCAGCTGGCACTGGCTGATGGTGCGCATGGCGTGGTGGATCCGGCCGCCGCCGAGCCGGCGCTGGGCCAGGACCTTGGCGCCGTCCTCGGGGCCGAGGAGGTGGTCGAGGGGCACCCGGACCTCGTCGTAGATGATGTGGTTGTGGTTCCGGGGCTCGGGCTGGATCTCGACGCCCTTGGTCTTGCGGGGCACCACGAACATGCCGTTGGTGCACATCACGAAGAGGATGTCGGCGACCCGGCCGGCGCTGGTGAACCACTTCTCGCCGTTGATGACCCACTCGTCGCCGTCGCGGGTGGCGTAGGTCTTGAACAGGTTGGGGTCGGAACCCCCCTGGGGCTCGGTCATCGAGTAGGCGGAGAACATCTCCTGGTTCATCAGGGGCGTGAGCCAGCGCTCCTTCTGCTCGTCGGTGCCGTAGGCGGCCAGCATCTCCATGTTCCCGGTGTCGGGGGCGGCGGCCCCGAACATCTGCGGTGCCGACGGGCAGCGGCCCAGGATCTCGTTGAGGAGGCCGAGCTTGAGCTGGCCGTAGCCGGGCCCGCCCAGCTCCTCGTCGAGGAAGACGGCCCACAGGCCCTGCGCCTTGACCTGGTCCTGGAGCCCCTTCACGAGGGCCCGGATCTTGGGCTCCTTGGACCGGATGGCGTAGGGGAAGACGAGGTCGAGCGGCTCGACCTCCTCCTGGCAGAAGCGCTCGACCCAGTCCAGCTTCTCCTGGAACTCGGGCTCGGTGGAGAAGTCCCACGCCATCTCGTCGCCTCCTGCAGCGTCGTCGTCTCGATCTCCGCCGATCCTCGCACGCCCACTGCAACCACGTGGTCGGCATCCTGGTTTGCCGTCCGACACGAGGGGTACACGTGTTCGCATGCCGACAGCTTCTGCACCCACCGAATGGCAGGTGACCTGTGCCTTCGAGGAGGCCGTCGCCGCGGCGGCGGGCGTACGGAACGCGGCGGAGGCGGCGCTGGTCGATCTGGTGGTGCAGGCGTTGGCCGAGGGCTGGTGGGAGGGGTGGCGGATCCACACGCCGGTCCAGTGGCTGATGTGGCGGACCGGCGTGACCCGGTCGACGGCCCGGCGGATGGTGGCCCTGGCCCGTCGGGCCGGTGATCTGCCGACGGTGATGGCGACGTTCCGGCGCGGCGAGCTCTCGCTCGACCAGGCCGCGACCGTGGCTCGGTACACGCCGGCGGAGTACGAGGCGTCGGTGTGCGAGATGGCCGTCAACGCCACGGTCCGTCAGATCGTGGCCGCCACCCGCCGGTACGGCTTCGACGCCGACGTGGTCGAGCGGGACTCCACGCCCCGGCGAGGGCCGGAGCGGTCCGTCTCGTTCGGCACCGACGAGTCCGACCAGTGGTCGGCCCGCGTCCGTCTCCCGGCCGATGAGGGCCGGGTCGTGGAGGAGGCGCTGAAGGCCTCCCGCGAGCGGCTCCACGACGCCCGGCGCGGCGCCGCCCGGGCCCGAGCCGAGGTCGAGGGCCGGACAACGGTCGGGACCGACGCCGACCTCGGGGTCGAGCCCGTGGGGTGGGCCGACGCCCTCGTCGGGATGGCCCACTCCGTGCTGAACGTCGACGCCACCGGGGCCGAGGTCGCCTCCCGTCCCGGCGTGCTGCTCCACCTGAACGTTCCCGTCGACGGCGACGCCTGGCGGGCGGAGATGCACCGGGGCCCGGCGCTCCCATCGCCGTTGCGGCGCTACCTCACCTGCGACGCCGACGTCGCCGTCGTCTGGGAGGCCGACGGGCGCCCGGTGCAGGTCGGCCGCACCCACCGCATCGTGCCTCGGCGGGTCCGGCGACTCGTCGAGCACCGCGACGGGGGATGCCGGGTCCCGGGCTGCGACTCGCAGCTGTGGATCGAGGTCCACCACATCGTCCACTGGGAGGATCACGGCGACACCGTGACGTCGAACCTCCTGTGCCTCTGCGCCCACCACCACCGCATGCATCACCAAGGCCAGCTCGGCATCACCGGCGACGCCGATGCCCCCGACGGCGTGGTCTTCACCACGGCTACCGGTCGCGTCATCGAGCCGGTCGGGCGCCCGACCCCGCCCGCCGAGATGCCCCGGGTCGCCCCCTACGACGGTCCCACCGGCGAGACCCTGCAGAAGCACTGGGTCACCTTCCGCAGGCGACCACCGCCGTGCGACCGCTCCCACGACCGACGACCCGCCGCCTGACGGGCTCGGGCGCTCCTCGCCGCCCACGAGGTGGTGGTCGAGCGCGGGGGACGAGTCAGATCGGGGTGGCGGGGAGGGGGGTGATGGTGACGCCACCGCCGGGGGCGCGGGCGACGCGGTGGGCGGTGGACCCGGCGGCCGCGGCGAAGGTCTCCCGGATCCGGCCGTCGACGTGGTGGACGGCGGCCAGGTCGTCGACGGCGAGGCCGTCGGGCAGGCGGCCGTCGCCGACCATGGCGGCGTAGGCCTCGGGTCGGCCCTCGTGGTCGTAGTGCGGGCAGTGGCTGCCGGCGAGGAAGCCCAGCCCGTCGGTGAGGGGGTGGAGCTCGCCGTCGAAGCCCAGCGAGTCGGTCACCCCGGAGGCGAACCAGCACAACCCGCCGGCGCTGCTGCCGTAGAGGATCGTGCCCCGCTCGAGGGCCGCCCGCAGCAGCCGGTCGATCCCGTGGCGCCGCCACACGGCGAGGAGGTTGGCCGTGCTCCCGCCGCCCACGTAGATCAGGTCCTGGTCGGCCAGGGCCTCCTCCGGCAGCCGGTACGGCGGCAGGAACAGGGGCAGGTGCGACGGCTCGCACCATGGCTCGAGCGTCTCGTAGAACGGTCGGATGAAGCCCTCGGCATCGCCCGATGCGGTGGCCAGGTAGCAGACCCGGGGCCGGTCACGGCCGGTCAGGGCCAGCACCCGCCGGTCGAGGTCGAGGCCCTCGGGTCCCCACCAGAAGCTGGCTCCGCCCGACACCACGATCTGCTCGGCCACGCCCCCACGGTACTGGACCGCTGGCGTCTCACCGGCTGGCCGGACGGCCGAGCCGTTGTTCCGAAACGACGTTCCGATTACCCTCCAACCCATGAGCGAGAGCAGGTTGACCTACGAGGAGCGCGGTGCGGTGGCGGCCATCACGCTGGACGACGGGCGGGCCAACGCCCTGTCGCCGGCGATGCAGGACGACATCGGCGCCGCCCTCGACCGGGCCGCGGCGGCCGGGCTGGTCGTCTTGCTGACGGGCCGCCCGGGTCGGTTCTCGGGCGGGTTCGACCTCGGCGTCATGGGGGCCGCCGGACCCGACGCCGCCGCCATGGTCATCGGGGGGTTCGAGCTGGCCCGCCGTCTGCTGAGGTTCCCGCGACCGGTGGTGATCGCCTGCACCGGCCACGCCATCGCCATGGGCGCCTTCCTCCTCACCGCGGCGGACGCCCGCATCGGCATCCGCGACGGTGGCCATCGGATCCAGGCCAACGAGGTCGCCATCGGCATGACGCTGCCCCGATCCGCCATCGAGGTGTGCCGGGGCGTGCTGACCCCGGCGGTCCTGCGCCGGGCCCTCGACGGGGCCACGCCGTTCAGCCACGCCGAGGCCGTCGGCGCCGGCTTCCTCGACGCGGTCGTGCCCGAGGACCAGCTGGCGGCCCGGGCCGGGGAGGAGGCCGAGCGGATGGCCGGGCTCGACGCCACCGCCCACCTCGGTACCAAGCTCCGCGCCCGGGCCGGCCTGCTCGCCGCCCTCGACCTCGCCCTCGAGGCCGACCGGGCCGACCTCGCCGCCCTGTTCACCGGCTGAGCCGAGCCGAGCCGAGCCGAGCGAGCCGAGCCGACCGTGCCCCCCGCCAAGCAGCGGACCCCCGAGCTGCGCGACCACCTCCTCCGGGTGGCGGTCGACGTGCTGGCCCGCGAGGGCGTGGTCGGCTTCACCACCCGTCGGGTGGCGAGTGCGGCGGCGACCTCGCCCCCCGCCGTCTACGAGCTCTTCGGCGACAAGGCCGGCCTCGTCCGCCAGGTCTTCTTCGAGGGCTTCCGTCTCCTCCGGGCCCACCTGGACGGGGTCCCGGTCACCGACGACGCCCGGGCCGACCTGGTGGCCCTGGCCTTCGCCCTCCGCCACTTCGTGGCCGACAACCCGGTCCTGGCCGCCGTCATGTTCTCCCGGCCCTTCGCCGACTTCGACCCCACCCCCGACGAGTCCGAGGCCGGCGCCGGGGTCCGACGGCTCGTCGTGCGCACGGTGCGCCGGGCCGTCACCGACGGCGTCCTCCACGGCGACCCGACCGACCTGGCCCACGGGTTGCTGGCCCTCGCCCTGGGGTTGGCGGCGGCCGAGCAGGCCGGCCGCCTGGGCACCTCCCGGGCGTCGCGCGACCGCCGCTGGGCCACCGCCGTCGACGCCCTCCTCACCGGCTACGCGGCCGCCTGAGCCGGCGCGACGCGGCTCGGTCAGGTGGAGCGGGGGCGACGGCGACGGACGAGGGTCACGACGAGGGCGCCGGCGAGAAGGAGGATGAGGCCGGTGACGACGGGGGTGCCGGTGCTCAGGCCGGTGCGGGCGAGGAGGTCGCCGGGTGAGAAGCCCAGGTCGTCGGTCTCGTCCGGCGGGTCGGTGGACGCGACGCCCGCGCCCGGCTCGTAGCCGAAGTCGACGTCGGCGGTGGCGTCGCCGGGGGCGAGGTCGACGGGGTGGGTGCCGTCCATCTCCGGGTCGGGATCGAAGGACCGGCCGGCGACCGTGTCGGGCAGCGTCCCCTCGTCGATGACCACGACATACCGCCCCGGCGCCACGTCTCGGAAGGCGTAGCGCCCCTCGGCGTCGGTGAGGTCGGAGCCGGCCACGTCGCCGGTGGCGGCGGCGAACAGCAGCACGGTCACGTCGGGGATGGGGACCTCACCGGCGTCGTTCGTCCCGTTGCCGTCGGCGTCGAGCCAGATGGCACCCTGCACCGCGGCGGTCAGGGCGGTGATCGTCACCGCGTCCTGGTCGTCCTCGGTGGCGTCGTCGTTGCCGGGGCTGGAGTCGTGGTCGGGCTCGGCGGCGTCGAGGACCGAGGCCTCGTTGGTGATCGGGCCGGTGCCGACGATCTCGGTGGCGATCTGGAGGGTCGTGCTCCGACCGGCGGCCAGGGTGCCGACGAACCACCTGCCGGTGTCGGGGTCGTAGGCGCCGCCGCCGCTGTCGCCGACCCACCGCAGCCCGTCGGGCAGGCCGTCGTCGACGAGGACGTCGGTGGCGGTGGACGGGCCGTCGTTGGTGAGCGTCAGGGT
>DASYLG010000604.1:0-5786 GCA_036009685.1 Iamia sp.
CGCGCCGCCTCCGGTCCCCCACGCTCGCGATCGGCCAACGGTCGTCAGTCCGCCGGGTCGGGGTCGGGTCGGCCGGCCTCCAGGAAGCGGCTGACCACCTTCCACCAGCGGTCGGGGTTCTCGAACTGCGGGCTGTGGGCGGCGTCGGCGATGACCTCGAGGGTGGCGCCGGGGATGGCCTCGGCCAGCCGCTCGGACGGTCCCACGAAGCCCTCGTCCTCCTCGCCCACGACGACGAGGGTGCGGACGTCGAGACCGGCCAGGGCGGGCAGCCGATCGTCGGCCGCGCTCAGGGCCTGGGCCATGGCCGCGTACATGGCGGGGGCGGCGGCCCGCATCTTGCGATCGCCGAAGTCGACGTAGCCGGCGCGCTCCTCCCGGACCCGCTCCTCCGACGGCGTCCGGGGGCGGCCGACGGTGCCCAGCTCGGCGGCCAGCTCGATCAGGCGCTCGACGCCCTCGGTGCGCACGACCTCGATGGCGAGCGCCAGGATCGCCGGGTCGAGACCCTCGACCGCGCCGTGGCCGGTGTCCATGAGGACGAGCGACCGCAGGCGCTCGGGCACCTGGAGGGCCAGGACCTGGGCGACCATGCCCCCCATCGAGTGACCCAGCAGGTCGAAGCGCTCCCAGCCCAGCTCGTCGGCCAGGGCGAGGACGTCGGCCGCCATCTCGTCGAGCGAGTAGGCCTCCTCCTCGAGCGGCGCCTCGCTGGCCCCGTGGCCCCGGAGATCGGGGGCGACGACCTGCCAGCCCCGGTCGGCGAACCCGTCGAGGAAGTCGGCGAAGTCCTCCTTGGCCCCCGTGAACCCGTGGACGAGCATCAGCGGCTCGCCCACGCCGGCCTCGGCCACGCTGTGGCGGAGCCGGGAGGTCGTGATGTCTCGGATCTTCACCCTGTCTCCATGGAGGTTCGAGGCGTCTGGCCGGCTCTCGGTGCGCCGACGGCTCGCAGCGGTCGTTCGAGAATGCCCGCTGGACGGGGCACCGAGGACCGCCAACGGCTCCGCTCGCTGCGCTCGCTCCGCCGTCGGAGCCACAGCTGTTCTGACTGGTTCGCTCGCTGGCGCTCGCTCACGGGCGAACTCTAGGCAGATGGTCGTGTCGCGCCCCGCTCCGGGGCCACTCCCTCGCATCGGCACCATCGGCCGGACGAGGGGGTGAACTACCGTTGACAGCCCCGCGCCGGGGAGGTCCGACACGGAGAGGAGCGGCGCATGTCCGACACCGTGCGCCGCCGGCTGACCCTCGGGCTGCGTCTCCTCGTGAGCGCGGCGATGCTCGGCTTCCTGCTCACCAAGATCGAGTCGCGGGGCGCCCGCGTGCTCCCCGAGTGGACGACGTCGACGGCCCTGTGGCTGGCCGGGGCCATGCTGCTCACCCTGGCCAGCATCGTGCTGTCGGCCGTGCGATGGCAGACGGTGCTCTCGGCCATGGGCCAGCCGGCCCGGTTCAACCGGCTCCTGTCGCACTACCTCGCCGGCCAGTTCGTGGCCAACGTCCTGCCCACCACGATCGGCGGCGACGTCCTGCGGGTCTCGCGCCTGGCCCGCGACAACGGGCGCATGCCCGACAGCTTCGCCTCGGTCGTGCTCGAGCGGCTGACCGGCTGGCTGGTGCTGCCGGTCATCACGTTCGTCGGGCTGCTCCTCAACCCCCCGCTGCGGGAGCTGGGGCGGGCCACCCAGATCGCCTTCAGCCTGGCGTGCGGCACCCTCGTCGCCCTGGTCCTCGTGATCGTGGCCGTCGCCGCCCACCGCTTCGGCGAGGTCGACGCCGAGAAGGGCTGGAAGCGGTTCCTGGCCGCCGTCAGCCTCGGGCTCACCCGGCTGCGGGCCAACCCCAAGCAGGCCGGCTACGTCATCGCCGTGGGCTTCGCCTACCAGCTGGTGCTGGTCGCCGCCGCCGTCATGGCCGCTCGCTCGCTGGCCATCCCCGACGCCGGCCCCACCGCCCTGCTGGCCTTCTTCCCCGCCGTCGCCATCGCCCAGGTCCTGCCCATCAGCATCTCCGGGCTCGGTGTGCGCGAGGGCCTCTTCGCCCTCTTCCTCCGGCCCCTCGGCGTGCCCACCGCCCAGGCCGTCGCCCTGGGCATCCTGCTCTACGTGCTGAACTTGCTGGTGAGCCTGCTCGGCGCCCCCGCCTTCGCCATCGGCGGGCGCAAGGGCGGCGGCGACGTCCTCGACCCCGACGACCTCGCCCCGATCGTGCCCCCGCCCCCCGGTGCGGCCTCCTCCGGCGAATCCACCTCGGTGCCGGCGTGACCGAGGTCGACACCGACACGACCGACAGCTCCGACTCCTCCGCCTCCGGGGAGCCGGCCACGGCCTCGGGCCGCCGGCTGCGCTGGTGGCGCGAGGTGGCCTACGTCGTCGCCTTCTACTTCGTGTACTCGTGGGTCCGGAACCAGTTCGGCTCGGCCGGCGAGGACTCGACCCGCATCGCCTACGAGCACGCCCGCGACATCATCCGGATCCAGGACGCCATCGGCCTGTGGTTCGAGCCCGCGCTCCAGCGCTGGTACCTCGACCTGCCGGGCATGGGCCTGATCCGGGCGTGGAACATCTACTACGGCACCGCCCACTTCATCATCACCGGCGGCGCCCTCATCTGGCTCTACCGGCGCCAGCCCGACCGCTACTCGCTGTGGCGCTCGACCCTGGCGGCCATGACGGCGGCGGCCCTGATCGGCTTCGCCGGCTACTCGCTCATGCCCCCCCGGTTGCTGGGCGACACCTCCAAGTTCGGGGCCTGCTTCGAGGAGGGCGTCGAGGACTGCCACGGCGACGGGGTGGTCGACACCCTGGCCGTGCACGGGGGCTGGCTCTCGTTCCAGGACGAGGAGGTGGCCGAGGTCTCCAACCAGTTCGCGGCCATGCCGTCGATGCACACGGGCTGGTCGACCTGGAGCGCCTTCGTGATGTGGGGCCTCGTCCGCCGCCGGTGGGCCAAGGTGCTGGTCGTCCTGTACCCGATGGCCACCGTGTTCTGCATCCTGATCACCGGCAACCACTACTGGCTCGACGCCGTCGGCGGCCTCGCCGCCTTCGCCGTCGGCCTCGGCGTCTCCTCCCTCCTCACCCGGTGGAACGAGGCCCGCTTCCAGCGCCGCGCCGCGGCCGCCACCACCTGAGCGTTCTCGGCACGGAAGAGCCGGGATATCGGGCTGTTCCGTGCCGAGAACGGCGGGGTCAGCCGCCGAGCCACCTGACCGGGGGGCCGTGGAAGGCGGTGCGGGCCAGGACGTGGGTGCGGACGGGGGCGGGCTTGGGCCACAGGGTGAGGCGGACCTCGGCCTCGGTCTCGGTGGCCGGCTCCATGCACAGCCAGGCGACGGGCGCCTCGGGCGTGGCGGCGGCACCGGCGGCGCGGATGGCGGCCTCGAGGTCGTGACGGGTCGCGGCGGTCAGGTACTGGGCCACGATGGTGTGGACGACGACGGTGACGACGCCGGGCACGGGGTCGGCCAGCCGGGCGACCGCCCAGGTCGCGGCGTCGGCCCGGTCGATGATCGCGGGCACGGATGCGGCCACGGCGATGGCGCCGTCGAGACGCTGGCGGCGGTCGGGCTGGTCGGGCCACAGGCAGGCCCGGAGCCGGAGCTGGTGGGCGGGATCGGCCGGGTCGAGCGGGTGGACGTCGCACCCCCGCCGCTCGGCCACCCGGATCGGGGCGTCGAGGCGGGGCCGGCCGCCCACCCACGGGTCGACGAAGCGCACCGGCGAGTCGGCCGGGCCGAAGGCGTCGTCCCCGGCCTCGTAGCGCAGGTGGTCGAAGCGGAGGTTCAGCCCGGCGCTCGCCCCCACCTCGAGGACCCGGAGCGGGAGCCCGGTGGCGGCCAGCACCAGGAACCCGCCGAGCAGGGCGGCCGACCGACCCACCTCGTTGGTCTGGATGGGGTCGGCTGTCCGCGCCACCAGCTCGTCGACGTGGTCGATGACGGTGGCCAGGAAGACGGCGCCCACGTCGGGTCCCGGCGTCCCGCCCGCCGACGGGTAGTGGGCGGCCAGGTCCGGCGCCCGCCCGTCGAGCACCAGCTCGTGCACGGCGGCGAGGAACCGCAGGACGACGGCGCGTCCGTGGGGCTCGGCCGCGTAGGGCTCCAGCACGGCGCGGCACACCCCGTCGGCGGCGACGTCGACCAGCACGGCGTCAAGCACCGTCTCGTAGAGGGCCGACCCGCCGATGGCGCAGCCCTTCCGCTGGGCCCGCACCAGCGCCTCCATGTCTCGGCCCATCACCAACGAGCGTGCCAGACCGGGTACCCGTCCGACGGCAATCGCCGGGGGTGATGGCGGTAGCCTCGCTCACGATGCTTCTGGATCGGATCTCCTGCCCGGCGGATCTCCGCCGCCTCTCCTACGACCAGCTCGACGAGCTGGCGGCCGAGATCCGGGAGTTCATCGTCGACGCCATCGACCACGTGGGCAGCGGTCACCTGGGCTCCAACCTGGGTGCCGTCGAGCTCACCCTGGCCGTCCACCGGGTCTTCGACTCCCCCCGCGACATCGTGCTGTGGGACACCGGCCACCAGGCCTACGTCCACAAGATCGTCACCGGGCGGCGCCAGGACTTCGAGCACCTGCGCCAGGCCGGCGGCCTCTCGGGCTACCCGAGCCGGGCCGAGTCCGAGCACGACTGGGTCGAGAACAGCCACGCCTCCACGATCATCAGCTACGCCCACGGGCTGGCCGTGGCCCAGGAGTCCGACCACGGCGAGGGCCGTCGGGTCGTGGCCATCATCGGCGACGGCTCGATGACCGGCGGCATGGCCTACGAGGCCCTGAACAACCTGGGGCACTCGGGCAAACGGGCCATCATCATCCTCAACGACAACGGCCGGTCCTACGCCCCGACCGTGAGCCGGATGACCGAGACCGTGTCGCGAGTGCGGGTCGATCCCCGCTACGTGCGCCAGCGGGCCCGGGTCGAGGAGACCGTGCGCAAGGTGCCCTACGTGGGCGACCACCTGGCCTGGGGCATGCTCGGCGCCCTGGCCGGCGTGCGCGAGATGGTCGAGCCGCCCGTCTTCTTCGAGACGCTGGGCGTGAAGTACACCGGCCCCATCGACGGCCACGACGTGGCCGGGCTGGAGAAGGCGCTGCGCCACGCGGCCGAGCTGGACGAGCCCATCGTCGTCCACGTCCTCACCGACAAGGGCAAGGGCCACGCCCCGGCGGAGAACGACCCGATCAAGCGCATGCACGACATCGGCGGGCCGACCCCCGGGACGTACACGGCGGCGTTCACCGAGGCCCTCATCAAGGAGGGCGAGAACCGGCCCGAGGTCGTCGCCATCACGGCGGCGATGCCCGACTCCACCGGCCTCCTGCCCTTCGGCGACCGCTTCCCCGGCCGGATGATCGACGTCGGCATCGCCGAGCAGCACGCCGTCACCTCCGCCGCTGGCATGGCCATGGGCGGCCTGCGACCGGTCGTCGCCCTCTACTCGACCTTCCTCACCCGGGCCTTCGACCAGGCCAACCTCGACGTCGGCCTCCACGGCCAGCCCGTCGTGTTCTGCCTCGACCGGGCCGGCATCACCGGCGACGACGGCGCCTCGCACCACGGCGTGCTCGACATGGTGCTGCTGTCGAAGGTGCCGGGCATCACCATGTTCGCCCCGTCGTCGTACCAGGAGCTCCAGCAGCAGCTGCACGACGCCCTGGAGATCACCACCGGGCCGGTCTCGCTGCGGTGGCCCAAGACGGCGTGCCCGCAGGTCCCCGACGGCGAGGTCGGCTCCGGCGTCAGGGCTCGGCGGCTGGTCTCCGGGACCGACGTCT
>DASYLG010000605.1:0-7198 GCA_036009685.1 Iamia sp.
AGCGACGTCTGCCTGTGGGGCCGCCGGCCCGAGCCCGTCGAGACGGCGGCGACCGAGCTGGCCGGGCTGGGGCGACGGACCCTCGCCCTGTCCGTCGACGTCACCGACGAGCAGGCCGTCGTCGACGCCATGGCCCGCACCGTCGACCACTTCGGGCGGATCGACACCTGCATCGAGGCGTCAACGCGTCCGGCTGCTCGGCCCAGGTGCCGAGGCTGACGCCTCGAGTGACCCGGCGGCACGCCGTTCCTCGACACGTCGCTCGCCGACTTCCGCCGGGTGACGGCCACCAACGTGGACGGCGCCTTCCTCACCCTGCGGGAGGCGGCCCGGCCCATGGTCGAGCAGGGCGACGGCGGCAGCCTCGTCGTGATCGCCAGCCTGGCCGCCATCCACGGCCAGCCCCGCGGCCAGTCGTACTCGGCCTCGAAGGGGGCCGTGATCTCCATGGTGAAGTCGATCGCCATCGAGCTGGCCCGCCACGACATCCGGGCCAACGCCGTCCTCCCGGGTTGGACGATGACGGCCCTGGCCGAGCCCGCTCTCACCTGGGACCGGTTCCGGGAGAAGGTGCTGCCCCGGATGCCGGTCGGTCGTTGGGGCGCCCCCGACGACTTCGGCGCCGTCGCCGTCTACCTGGCCAGCCCGGCCAGCGCCTTCCACACCGCCGACACCCTCCTGCTCGACGGCGGCTACAGCGCCTTCTAGTACTGCTGGAACTGGTACTGGGTGGTGCGGGCCTGCTCGAGGAGCGGCCAGAGGCGGGCCCAGAAGGTCTCCGAGACGGTGAGGGTCAGGCCCGCGCCGCCCTGGTTGCTCAGGTGCACCTGCTGGTGACCCTGCCCGTTGGGGCCGCGCGGCTCGACGACCAGCATCCGCAGGTGCAGTCGCGTCGTCTCCGGCACCCTGGCCTGGAAGATCTCCAGGACGGTCGGCTGGAGCTCGACCACCACCCGGCCGAACACGGCGTCGTCGATCTCCACCCAGCTCATGGTGGGAACGTACTCCCGTCGGCTGGGCCACCCGCGCGTCCGGGAGGGTGACCGCCCGTGAGGAGGACGGCCCGGGGGGTTCGACCCTCGCGAGGAGCGCGTCGAGCGCCCACCGCGCCAGCCCGGCGAGGCGATCGGCGATGTCCGCCGCCATCGCCCTCAACGAGCACCGGGGCCGCTCGGACCGGGGCTCGCCGAGCTGACGTCGCCGGCCGGCCGCAGGGTGGCGCGGCCGGCGGCGGCCAGGGGGTTGCGCAGGACGCTCCAGAGCGACAGGCCGAGGGCGTAGGTGTGGATGGTCCGGCCGGGGGTGATGCGGACGAAGCCGCCGTCGGGGATCTCCCGCTCGCCGTGGCTGGTGATGGCCTTCAGGTCGCCGGTCTCGACGAGCCGCAGGACCTCGGGGTCGTCGACGGCGAGCACCTCGGCCCGGCCCTGGAAGTGGATCGTCGCCGGTGGGCCGACGGGCAGGCGCCGCACCGGCACGGTGACCCCGACGTGGGGGTCGGCCCGCAGGTTGCGGCCCTTGCGGCTGGTCGTCTCGGTCGAGACCCAGAGGTCGTCGCCGACGGTCGTGTAGAGGACCCCGGCGGCGTGGGGGCGCCCGGCCGGCGACACGGTGGCCAGCACGGCGTAGGACCGCCGGGCCAGGGCCCTCCGCACCAGCGCGGCGGGCACGGTGCGCACCGGGTGGCCGGTGGCGGCGAGATCGGGGGTGGTCAGGGGGTGGGTGGTCGCGGTCATGGCACCAGTGGACCCCGGAGCCGTGAGACGGTCCATGGCTCACGAGCGCAGATCCGTACGCGTGCGTCTAGCGTTTGCGTCATGGACGCCGTCTCGTCGCTGCTCGACGGTCCCCGGGCCCGGCGGGCCTTCCTGCTCCAGGTCGTCATGCAGCCGCCGTTCAACATCCGGATCGAGGACGAGGCGCCGCTGAGCCTCATCGCCGTCACCCACGGGCCGGTGGTGCTCGTCGACATCGACACCGGGCTCGCCGTCACGCTCGCCGCCGGCGACGTGGCCCTGGCTCGCGGCCCCGACCACTACCTGATCGCCGACCAGGCCGACACCGAGGTCCAGGTCGTGATCAAGCCCGGGCAGGTGTGCACGACGCCCGACGGGGTCGACGTGAAGGTGGCCGACGTCCTCGGCACCCGCACGTGGGGCAGCGCCACCGGAGAGGCGGGCCGCGCCACCGAGGGGGGCGCGACCGTGGCCATGATCGTGGGCACCTACGAGCGGGCCGGCGAGGTGAGCCGGCGGCTGCTCGAGGCCCTGCCCGCCCTCGCCGTCGTCCGGTCCGGGCCGGCCACCCAGCCGCTCGTCGACCTGCTGGCCGGCGAGATCGTCCGTGACGAGCCGGGCCAGGAGGCCGTCCTCGACCGGCTGCTCGACCTCCTGCTGGTCACCACCGTGCGGACCTGGTTCGCCGGCCCCGAGGCCGACACCCCGGCCTGGTACCGGGCCAACGACGACCCGGTGGTGGGCCACGCCCTGCGGCTCCTGCACCAGGAGCCGGCGGCGCCGTGGACGGTGGCCTCGCTGGCCCGCCAGGTCGGCGTGTCCCGGGCCACGTTGGCCCGCCGGTTCGCCGAAGAGGTGGGCGAGACGCCGATGGCCTACCTCACCGAGTGGCGCCTGGCCCTGGCCGCCGACCTGCTCCGCGAGCCCGGCGCCACCGTGGCCGGCGTGGCCCATCAGGTGGGCTACAGCACCGGGTTCGCCCTCAGCGCCGCCTTCTCCCGCGTCCGCGGCGTCAGCCCGAGCGAGCACCGGGCGCTCGTCCCCACCGACGAGCGCCCGGAGGCCGTAGCGTCCCGAACGTGACCGTCGACATCGAACCTGCCCCGGACATGAGCGACCTGCGGGCGCTGTTCCTGTCGTGCACGCTCAAGCGCTCGCCCGACCGGTCGCACACCGAGGGTTTGGCCGCCCACTCGATGGAGATCATGCGGGGCGCGGGTGTCGACGTGGAGCTGGTCCGCGTCGTCGACCACGAGGTGCCTGCGGGCGTCTACCCCGACATGACCGAGCACGGCTGGGACCGCGACGACTGGCCGGCGATCCAGGCCGCGGTCATGGCCTCGGACATCCTCGTGATCTGCACCCCGATCTGGCTCGGCGACAAGTCGAGCATCTGCACCAAGGTCGTCGAGCGGCTGTACGCCAGCAGCTCGGACCTCAACGAGAGGGGGCAGTGGGCCTACTACGGCCGGGTCGGCGGCTGCCTCGTCACCGGCAACGAGGACGGCATCAAGCACGTCGCCATGAACGTCCTCTACTCGCTCCAGCACATCGGCTACACGATCCCGCCGCAGGCCGACGCCGGGTGGATCGGCGAGGCCGGGCCCGGGCCGTCGTACCTCGACGAGGGCAGCGGCGGACCCGAGAACGACTTCACCAACCGGAACACCACGTTCATGACGTGGAACCTCCTGCATTTGGCCCGGATGCTGAAGGACGCCGGTGGCCTCCCCGCCCACGGCAACCAGCGGGCGGCCTGGGACGACGGCGAGCGCTCCGGCTTCGGCCCCGACCACGAGAACCCCGAGCACCGCTAGGGCAACCCGCCGGGCGGACGGCTCAGGTGCCGGTGAGGTCGGCGACGATGGGAGCGAAGTCGTGGGCCTTGTCGCCGGGGAGCACGTGGTACGAGTAGCCCCAGCGCTCACGGCGCTCGTAGAGGCGCTCGGCCACCGCCCCGGCCGGGCCGACCAGGCCGAGCGGCGACTGCTGGAGCGACGGGGTATCGGTGCCGAACAGCGAGGCGATGGCCTCGATCATGGCCGGGTCGCTGGTGATCTCGGCGGCGGCCAGCCAGGCGTTGATCTCGATGTCCTCGAAGCGATCGCCGGCGCCCTCGCGCACCCAGCCCACCTTCTCGTCGATCCGCTCGGCCAGGGCGTCGGCCGCGGCATCGGCGTCGACCTCACCCGAGTGGATCGAGGCGTTGACGCCGACGATGTCGGCCGTCCGCCCCGCCCACCGCAGCAGCCGGGGCGCGCCGCCCCCGACCAGGATCGGCGGCCCGCCGGGGCGGTGCGGCGCCGGGGTGCCGTCGAGCTCGGTGACCGTGTAGTGCTCGCCGGCGAAGGAGAAGGGCCCGTCGGACCACAGGCCCTTGAGCACGGCGGCGTGCTCCTGGAGGCGGCCGACACGCAGGCCGGGACGGTCCATGGGGATGCCCGAGGTGTCGTAGTCCCGCCGCTTCCAGCCGGCGCCCAGACCGACCTCCAGCCGGCCCTCGGCGATGACGTCGATGGTGGCCAGCTCGCGGGCGAGGGGGACGGGATGGCGGAAGTCGCAGTCGAGCACGAGGACGCCGACGTTGAGCGTGGTGGTCACGGCGGCGAAGGCGGCCATCGCCGCGATCGGGCCCGGCCCCTCGTCGAAGTGGTCGGGCAGGAAGACCGTCGAGTAGCCGAGCTGCTCGACCTCCCGGGCCGAGTCGAGCCAGGTCATGCCGGGGAACGGCTGGTGGAGCTCGGTGGCGAAGCGGAGGCGGCGAGGGTGCGGCATGGCCCGCAGTCTGGCGGAACGGCCAAGGGCGGGTTGGGCCCTCACCGGTAGGCTGCGTCGTCCCCAGACCGGAGCGAACCGTGGCCCGCCACCTGATCACCAGCGCCCTGCCGTACATCAACGGCGTGAAGCACCTCGGCAACCTCGTCGGGTCGATGCTGCCGGCGGACGTGTACGCCCGGTTCCTGCGCCAGCAGGGCCACGAGGTGGTCGCCATCTGCGCCACCGACGAGCACGGCACCCCGGCCGAGCTGGCCGCCGAGGAGGCCGGTGTCCCGGTGGCGGAGTACTGCGCCCAGCAGTGGGCCATCCAGAAGGACCTGGGCGAGCGCTTCGGCCTGGCGTGGGACCACTTCGGCCGCAGCTCGTCGCACCACAACCACGAGCTCACCCAGCTGCTCGCCCACCAGCTCGACGAGCAGGGCTTCATCGAGGAGCGCGAGACCGAGCAGATCTACTCGCCCACCGACGGCCGCTTCCTCCCCGACCGCTACGTCATCGGCACCTGTCCCCACTGCGGCTACCCCCGGGCCCGGGGCGACCAGTGCGAGAACTGCACCCGGCTGCTCGACCCCACCGATCTCATCGAGCCCCGGTCGGCCATCAGCGGCGCGACCGACCTCGAGGTGCGGGCCACCAAGCACCTCTACCTCCTCCAGTCGAAGATGGCCGACCGCCTGCGGCGCTGGATCGACCAGCGCGACGACTGGCCGCTGCTCACCCGCTCGATCGCCTACAAGTGGCTCGACGAGGGGCTCGAGGACCGCTCGATCACCCGCGACATCGACTGGGGCGTCCCCGTCGACCGGCCCGGCTTCGAGGGCAAGGTCTTCTACGTCTGGTTCGACGCCCCCATCGCCTACATCGCCGCCACCAAGGAGTGGGCGCTCGACGTGGCCGGGCTCGGGGACGAGGGCTGGAAGCGCTGGTGGACCACCGAGACCGCCAGCGACGTGACCTACACGCAGTTCATGGCCAAGGACAACGTCCCGTTCCACGCCGTGATGTTCCCGGCCACGCTGCTCGGCGCCGAGGGCGGCTGGAAGCTGGTCGACTACATCAAGTCGTTCAACTGGCTCACCTTCTACGGCGGCAAGTTCTCCACCAGCCAGCACCGTGGCGTGTTCATGGACGCGGCGCTGGACATCCTCCCGTCGGACCAGTGGCGCTACCACCTCATCGCCAACGCCCCGGAGACGAGCGACGCCAGCTTCACGTGGGAGTCGCTGGTCCAGTCGGTCAACAAGGACCTGGCCGGCAGCTACGGCAACCTCGTGAACCGGGTCCTCGGCTTCACCGCCAAGAACGCCGGCGGCGTGGTGCCCACCGTCGCGTCCTCGTCGCCGGCGCGCGACGGCTTCGTCGAGCTGATCGGCGACCTGGTCGCCAGCTACACCGAGCACCTGGAGAACAAGGACCTGCGCAAGGCCACGACGGTCCTGCGCGAGCTGTGGTCGGCCGGCAACGTGTTCTGGAACGCCCAGGAGCCGTGGAAGCTCACGGACGACCCGGCCGGGCGCGACATCGTCATCTCCACCGCTCTTCACCACCTGCGCCTGCTGGCGGTGATCAGCGCGCCGATCCTCCCCGACACATCGGCCGCCCTGCTGCGGGCCTTCGGCATCGCCGACCTCCCGGCCTGGCCCACCGACGTCGTCGCCGAGCTGGCCGCCCTCACCCCGGGCTCGCCCATCGAGGTCCCGCCCGTCCTCTTCGCCAAGATCGACGACGACGAGATCGTCGAGTGGACCACCCGCTTCGGCGCCGCCGACGAGTAGGCGCAGAGCTTCGGACAGGGCCCGTTGACAGCGGTCACCGATAAGAACAGAGTAAGAACATGTCTTCGGTTCACGCCACGATCGCCAGCCATCCCTTCGACCTGTCCGGTGATGAGGTCGAGCGCGCCATGCAAGGCACCGCGGCGGAGCCGATCAGGACGCACTATGTCGTCGTCGGTGGTCGTCGTTATCCGCCGAAGCAGGTGATCGCGACGGTCACAGGCCTCGACCGAAGCGCCTTCATCAGCACCCAGGCGCGTTCGGTCCTGGAGCGGCTCGGGTTCACCGTGGGCCGGGTCGGGAGCCAGCCCCGAGCAGCCGACCAGCCGGCCCCTGCGTCGCCCGCCGACGAGCGCCTCGCCAGAGAGGCGGCCCTGCTTCGACCCTTCATCGGGGACTTCGTGGCCGTCAACGCCGACTGGACGGAGGTCATCGCGTCCGGGCCAGACCCCTACGCCGTCAAACGCGCTCTCGATGCCACAGGCCGTCGAGGCGCGATCTTCCAAGTACCACGGCACCCCGACCACGACGTCGGAGGCTTCGATTGGTGACGCATGTGTTCCGGGCGCTCCCTGGATCGACCGAGTTCACCCCTCGCCCCATCCTTGGACTCGAAGTTGCCCACGACGGAGTCGTCGACGTCGTGGCGTTGTGCGACACCGGCACACTGCACAACCGATTCGGACGGTGGGTGGCGGACTTCATCGGCCTCGACCTCGACGGCATCGAACCCCGGGCGATCGGCGTCGGTGGCCAACACCTCCTCGCCCGCACGGTCACGGTGAGCCTCCGACTCGGGGACATCCAGTGGGAGGCTCCGGTCAGCTTCTGCGAGCCGTGGCCCTGGCCCTACCAGCTCCTCGGACAAGAGGGCTTCTTCCGCTGGTTCGACGTCGTCCTCCGCGCCGC
>DASYLG010000606.1:0-8043 GCA_036009685.1 Iamia sp.
AGTACGCGTAGACCGTCTGGCTGTTGAGGCCGTCGGCGCCGTAGTACCGCCGGCCGGCGAACTCGACTCCCGGGATGACGGCGACCACACCCAGGGCGTAGGCCGATCCGGGCGAGGTGGCCTGGGCCTCCCGGTAGCTCCCGCACCCGTCGGTGCCGGTGGTGTAGCCGGCGGAGAAGTACTCCGTGAGGTCGTGGTTGCCCGAGCCATCGGCGTACTTCAGGGTCACCCCGGCGTTGGCGCAGGCGGTCGTCGGGTTGTAGATGCGGACCTGGGCGTAGGCGATCGACCCGAACCCGCCGTAGCGGACCTTGTACTGGCACCCGTTGAGCTGGTACTCGTTGCTCAGCGTGTTGGGCGCTCGGGTGACCCAGGCGGGATCCGCCGATGCCGGCGACCCTCCCAGACCGGCCGCCAGGACCCCGGCGATCACCGCCAGGACCGCGAACTTCCAACCGCTCTTGAACTGCTTCATGGTTTCCCTTCCCCGTCGCAAGGTGCGCCGCGGGTCACATCTTGGCACGCCCCGCGCGTCGATCGACGCCAGGTTCAGACGAGGAGACGGAGGTCGCGGGCCACGGTGCGGGCCCGCTCGACGGTGTCCTCGGGGGCGGGGCCGAGGGGCAGGCGGCAGTCGCCGAGGGGCACGCCCAGCTCGGCCATCATCACCTTGACGGCCTGCGAGAAGACGCACTCGTCGGTGTTCATGAAGGCGTAGCTGGCCAGCAGGCGGGCGTGGATGGCCCGGGCCCCGGCCGTGTCGCCGGCCTCGAAGGCGAAGAACATGTCGGCCTGGAGGGCGGCGGTCCAGTGGCTGGCCACTCCGACCACGCCGACGGCGCCGTGGGCCAGGAACGAGAGCGTGAGGGGCTCGTCGCCGCTGTAGACCTCGAAGTCGGGCGGGGCGGCGGCCAGGAGCGGGCCGGCCCGCTCGGGGCGGCCACCGGCATCCTTGAGGGCGACGATCGTGGGGACGTCGTGGGCCAGCCCGACGATGGTGTCCGTGGCGATCTCGCGCCCGGCCCGGCCGGGGACGTCGTAGAGCATCACCGGCAGGTCGGAGGCGGCGGCGATGGCTTCGAAGTGGAGACGCAGCCCCGACTGCGGAGGCTTCGAGTAATACGGCGTGACGGCCAGGATCCCGTCGACGCCGACCTCGGCGGCCGCCTCGGTGAGGGCGACGCTGTGGGCCGTGTCGTTGGTGGTCGTGCCGGCGATCACGGGCACGTCGACGGCGGCCCGCACGGCCCGGAGCAGCTCGATGCGCTCCTCGTCGGTGAGCACCGGGCTCTCGCCGGTGGTCCCGGCCACGACGAGACCGTCGTTGCCGTGGTCGACGAGCCACCGCGCCAGGTCTCCGGCGGCCTTGGCGTCGAGGGTGCCGTCGGGGGCGAACGGCGTCGCCATGGCGGTGAGGACACGTCCGAAGCGCGGCATCACTCCGAGCCTACCCCCCACCCCGGTTCGGCCGGGCCGAATCTCACGAGGTGCCAGGCACCTCGTGAGCATCGGTACCGGTGATCGCCACCCGTCCGCCTCTCACGAGGTGCCTGGCACCTCGTGAGCGTCTGACCTGCGATCAGGCCTTCGTCCCGGAGTTCACCTCGCCCTCGGCGAGGGCGAACATCTCGTACTCCTCGCCGGTGTCGGCCATGTCCTCGAACTGGATGACGCCGATCTCGCCGAAGCGTTCGCGCAGCCAGCCGTCGCCGGCGTCGAGCAGGCCGAGCTTCTTGCAGTTCGGGACGATCTTGGTGAAGAGCATCTGCTGGAAGAGCTGGCGGGCGGGCAGGTCCTTGATGATCGGGACGACCTCGGACGGCTTCATGCCCATCCGCTCCCACACCTCCTGCTGGAGGAAGCGGTCGCGCATCCGGAGAGCGGCCTCGAAGGCGAACTCCTGGCGCTCGCGCAGCTCGGCCGTGGTGAGCTCCTGGTAGTACTCCTTGAGCGTCAGCACGCCGAAGGCGACGTGGCGGGCCTCGTCGCTCATGACGTAGCGGAGCAGCTTCTTGAGCAGCGGCTCGGTGGTCATCTGGTGCATGAACCCGAAGGCGGCCAGGGCCAGGCCCTCGACCATGATCTGCATGCCCAGGTAGGTCATGTCCCAGCGGCTCTCCTCGACGATGTCGTCGAGCAGCAGGGCGAGGTGGGCGTTGACCGGGTAGGTGCCGGAGAGCTTGTCGTTGAGGTACTGGGCGAAGACCTCGACGTGGCGGGCCTCGTCCATCACCTGGGTGGCGGCGTAGTACTTGGCGTCGATCCACGGCACCGTCTCGACGATCTTGGCCGTGCACAGCAGGGCGCCCTGCTCGCCGTGGAGGAACTGGCTGAGCATCCAGTTCTGGCTCTGGACGCCGAGCTCGAGCCACTCTGCGTCGCCCCACTTGGCGAACGGCGTGCCGCTGAGGTCGGTCTCCGGGCCGATGCCGAGGCCAGCGGCGGCGTTGGCCGCGACGACGGCCTCCTGGTCGACGTCGATCGACCAGTCGAGGTCGGTCTGGCCGTTCCACTGCGAGGTCTTGGCCTTCTCGTAGAGCTTGTCGAGGGGCTTGCGCTCGCCCTTGGTGTAGTTCCACGTGAAGATGGCATCGGCGTTGTCGGCGACGGCCCGGATCGTGGCGTGGACGTCGGTGTTGCTGATGGCGAGGATCTCGGCCAGGTCGTTGGCGTCGGCCCGCCCGATGATCTCCTGCATCGAGGCCATCTCGACGGCGTCGGGGGTCGGATCGGTGGTGGTCATCGGGTCTCCAGGGAGGTGGGTGCAGTCACGGTCAGGGCGGGGGCGAGGTAGCGGTCGACGAGACGGGCGCAGACGGCCCGGTCGGCCAGGTCCCACGACGGGGCGGGGTTGACCAGGGCCGACAGGAAGAGGCGGGCGGACCACTCGGCGGCCCAGGACGGGCCGTCGGCGTCGTCGCCGGCGAAGAAGCGGCAGAGGTGCGGGGCCGTGGCCCGCTGCACCAGGCGGAGGAGGCGGTCCATCTCGCCGAAGCCGAGGACGGGGACGGCCAGCTCGGGCTCGTGGTCGAGGACGAACCGGATGGCGGTGTGCCCGTCGAGGTGGAGGGCGGCGGCGTGGAGGGCGTCGGTGAGGGCGGTGGCCAGATCGGGGGCGGCGTCGCTGGCGTCGGCCACCACGGCCAGGAAGCGGGCCACCTCACGCTGGGCCAGCAGGCCGAACAGCTCGTCCTTGCCGCCCGGGAAGGTGCGGTAGAGGGTCGCCCGGCTCATGCCGGCGGCTCGGGCCACGTCGCCGAGCGTGGTCTTGGCCACCCCCCAGCGGGCGACGAGCGCCACGGTGGCGTCGAGCGCCCGCTCCTGGGCGGGTGTCGTCACCACGGCGGTGTCGGTCACCCGCGAGACACTACGACGATCCTTGTCTCAGTGCAACGACCCGACCCCGTCGAGCTTTGGACCGAAGTCATCCGTGACGGACAGGTTCGGTCCAAAGTTGGAGCGGGCGGGGTCAGGGGGTGGCGAGGATGCCGGCGAGGAGGTTCTGGCGGACGAGGCGGCGGACCTGGGCCGGATCGTCGAGGTCCCACGAGCCGGCCGCCATGAGGAACGAGAGAACGTTGCGGGCCAGGAAGTCGGCGGCGTCGTCGGGGTCGGTGCCGGGGACCAGGTCGGCGGCCTCGAGGTACGGGCGCAGGTGGTCCCGCACGGCGGCCTGGACCAGCGGGGCGCTCTGGCTGAGGTGCGGGAGCAGCCGCTCGGGCTCGGTGTCGACGACCTTCTGGAGCACGGCGTGCTCGGCCATCAGCGTCCGACCCCGGATGATCCCCTGCTCCAGCCGGGTGGGGAGGTCGTCGATGCCGTCGAGCTGGCCGACGAGGACGACGAAGTAGCGGGCCACCTCCCAGGTCACCGCCTCCGACGTCAGCTGCTCCTTGCCGCCCGGGAAGTGGCGGTAGATCGTCGCCCGGCCGACCCCGGCCCGCCGGGCCACGTCCTCCACGCTCAGCCGCCCCAGCCCGACCGCCCCCGCCTCCTCGACGGCGGCGGCGAGGACCCGGGTCCGCACGTCCTCGCCCATCAGGTCTTGGTGGTGTCGAGACGGGGGTCGTCGACGTGGGGGGCGTCGTCGGGGTCGGGGTCGTCGAGGCCGGGGGCGTCGTCGGGGTGGCGCTCGCCCTTCTCCCGGGCCGCCCGCCGCAGGATCAGGGGGTAGCCCACCAGGGCGATGACGGTGAAGATCCCCCACTGCACGGCGTAGCTGAGGTGCGGGCCCTCGTCGTTGACCACCGGCAGGTCGAGCAGCTGGGGCGACGGGTCGGGGGCGTCGGCCTCGGCCGCCGTGAGCTGGATCCACACCGGCAGGAGATCCCCCTCGACCTGCTCGTCGAGCCGATCGAGGTCGACGCGGGCCAGGCTCTCGAGCTGGCCGTCGGGCGGGTCGGTCGGGCCGAGGGTGCCCCGCACCTGGGACGCATGGGTCAGGCCCTCGACCGCCACCTCGCCCTCGGGGACGGTGCGGTACTCGTCGGGCACCTCGGTGAAGCGGCCGTCGTTGCGGATCCAGCCCCGGTTGACGGCGACGACCCGCCCGTCGTCGAGCTCGAGCGGGACGACGACCCACGAACCGGGGGCGTCGTCGAGGCTCCGGCCCCGGATCAGGACGATGTCGTCGGCCCGGTAGGTGCCGGTGGCGGTGACCCTCCGGTCCTCCGTGGCCGCACCGTCGGTGGCGCCCGCCGCGACGAGGCCGGCGACGTCGACCGGGTCCTCGGCCAGGCGGGCCGCCAGCTGGGCGTTGCGGGCCTGCACCTCGTCGAGCCGGCGGAGCTGCCACATCCCGAGGTTGACGAAGGCGACCACGATGGCCAGCACGACGAGGTGGGACACGATCCACCAGGGACGGAGGGCGAACCGGTACACGCCGCCGAGACTACGGAGCGCCGGCCGGCCGCTCCACTCGTCGGCCGGGAGCGACACGCCGGCGGGGCGCGACCGGTGGGACGGTGCCGGACCGGTGGCGACGCCTGGCATGATCGAGCCCTTGGCCGGCGACGACGTGGACGACGAGGAGGAGGGCGCGGCCGTCGACGAGCCGCGTCGCCCCCAGGGCCCACCCAGCGTGCTGGCCCGCAACCTGGTGGTGGGGGCGTGCATCACGCTGTTCGTCGGGGCCTACGCCGGCGACATCTTCCTGTCGGTGCTGGTCGACCAGCACCCGGCCCTGTTCATCACCCTGAACGCCCGCAACCGCAACCTCGTCCTGGCCAGCGAGAACCTCGACTGGTGGTCGTACTACGGCATCGGCACCGCCCGCCTGCTGCTGTCGGACCCGCTCTTCTTCCTCCTCGGCCACTGGTACGGCGATGCCGGGATCCGCTGGATCGAGAAGCGCAGCAACACCTACGGGCCGATGGCCCGGAGCGCCGAGAAGTGGTTCGGCAAGGCCTCGTACCCGCTGATCCTCATCGCCCCCAACAACTACATCTGCCTCTTCGCCGGCGCGTCGGGCATGTCCGTGCCGATCTTCCTCGCCCTCAACGTCGTCGGCACGGTCGGTCGGCTGGCGGTGCTGCGGGTGTTCGGCGACGTCTTCGGCGAGCCGATCGACTGGTTCCGCGACCTCATCACCGAGAACCGGCTGCTGTTCTTCGTCATCAGCGTGGTGCTGGTGGCGCTGTCGCTCTACCTCGACCGCAAGGCCGGCGGCGGCGAGGTCGACGGCCTGCTCCACATGGACGACGAGATCAAGGCCATGGAGGCCGAGAAGACGGCCCAGCCGGAGGACTAGGAGACTGCCTTACTCAGCAGTCTCCTAGGGGGTCAGGCCGAGGAGGCGGTCGAGGCCGACGGTGACGCCGGGGAGGTCGGCGACCCGCTTCACGGCCAGGACCACGCCGGGCATGAACGAGCTGCGGTCGTAGCTGTCGTGGCGGATCGTGAGCGTCTGGCCGGTCGTCCCCAACACGACCTCCTGGTGGGCCACGGCGCCCCGCACCCGCAACGAGTGGAGGTGGATGCCGCCGCTCTCGGCCCCCCGGGCGCGGTCGATGGTGTGGTGGGTGGTCGGGTCGGCGGCCCACTCCGAGGAGGCCGCGGCCATGCGCTCGGCGGTGGCCACGGCCGTACCGGACGGGGCGTCGACCTTGGCGTCGTGGTGGGTCTCGACGATGTCGGCCGTCTCGAACCAGGGGGCCGCCAGCTCGGCCATGTGCATCATCAGCACCGCCCCGATGGCGAAGTTGGGGGCGATGACGCAGCTGCTGGTGGTGAACAGGTCGTGGGCCCGCGCCACGTCGGCGTCGGTGACCCCGCTGGTGCCGACCACGGCGTGGACACCGTTGTCCGCACACCAGGCCATGTTCTCCCGGGCCGCGTCGATGAGGGTGAAGTCGACGGCGACCTGGGCCCCGGAGGCGGCGATGTGCTCGGCGTCGGGCTCGATCACCAGGTCGGTGTCGAGCCGGCTGACCTGCCGGAGGTCGATGCCGGCGTGGTGCGGATCGATGGCCGCCACCAGCTCCAGGCCCGGGTCGTCGATGACCGCGCCGCAGACCGTGCTCCCCATCCGGCCGGCGGCTCCGAACACGGCGACGCGCAGGCGGCTCATGGCGCGGACGCTACCGGACCAGCCGCCGCCGGCCGAGCGCCACGCCATCGTCAGACCGTGAGGTAGGCGCCCGGGTCCTCGACCTTCGCCCACGCCGCTGAGCTCATGGCCCGGACCACTGCCGCGGAGACCACGTCCTCGGCGGTCGACGGCCCGGCGAGGACGGCGGCGAGGCCCCGCAGGCGGTCGACGTGGTGAGCGAAGATCTCGGCGTCATCGAGTGTGGGCATGTGTGTCACCAACCTCTAGACGCCGCCGGTGCTGACCCCGGGTGACACATCCTCCACGAGATCTCGGTCGGGAGGGGCCGGGCCGTCGACGGCGAAACCTGGCCCGACGCCGGGCGGGCCCCGCACCGGTCGCCGACCCCCACCGATGACGATCGACCTCCCGACCCTCTCGCGCCCCGAGACCGCCGACCCGGCCCTCGCTACCCGGGTCCCCACCCCGATGGATCCGACGGCCGGACCCGGGGACGCCCGGTCGCCGGCGCCCCTCCTGCGCCGTCGCCCGCTCCTCGACGGGCTGCGGGGCGTGATGGTCGTCCTCATCGTCCTCTACCACCTGCGCAGCGGCTCCTGGCTGCACGGCGGCTGGCTCGGCGTGAGCGGGTTCTTCGTCCTGTCCGGGTTCCTGATCACGAGCCTCCTCCTCGTCGAGCGCAGCCGGAACGGCTGGGTGTCGCTGCCCCGCTTCTACGCCCGCCGGGCTCGCCGGCTGGCACCCGTCCTGCTCACGGTCACGGTCGGCACCGTCGTCGCCGTGCAGGCCGCGGGGGCGACGCTCGACCCGGGCCGGCTGCGCGGCGACGCCTGGGCCACGCTCCTCTACAGCGCCAACTGGCGGTTCATCCAGACCGACCAGTCCTACTTCTCGTCGTTCGAGCCCTCGCCCCTGCGCCACACCTGGTCGCTGGCCATCGAGGAGCAGTTCTACCTGGTCTGGCCCCTGCTGCTGATGGCCCTCGTGGCCGTCGTCGGCCGGCGCCGGCTGCCGCTGGTGCTGGGCGCCGGGGCGATCGCCTCGGCCTGGTGGGCGGGGCACCTGATCGGCGGGGGCACGGCGTTCACCCGGGTCTACGACGGCACCGACACCCGGGCCCAGGAGCTCCTGGTCGGAGCGGTGGCGGCGACGGTCGCCCTGCGGATGCCCCCGCCGTCGGCCGACAGGGGCGGGGCCGCCCGCCGTCGCCATCGGGCCACGGCCGTGGGCCTGGGCGGGCTGGCCGTCTTCGCCCTGGCGGCGCTGGTGCTGCGCCCGTCCTCGGCCCCGACCTACACGCGGGGGCTCCTGCTGCTGGTGGCCATCGCCGTCGGCGGGGTGGTCGTCGCCTGCGCCACGACCGACCGTGGCCCCCTCGCCACCCTGCTCGGCGGGCGGGCGCTGCGGGCCCTGGGCGCCCGCTCCTACACCCTCTACCTGGTCCACTGGCCGGTGTTCGTCGTCCTCGACGCCCCCCGGGTCACCATGGGGTG
>DASYLG010000607.1:0-4055 GCA_036009685.1 Iamia sp.
CCCAGGGCGGCATCGAGGGCGGCGACGGCACCGTCGACCCGCACGGCCAGGGCCTCCTCGGGGGCGACGAGCGCCCACACCGACGGGATGGCCCGGGCCACCGGGGTCGGGGCGAAGCCGAAGAAGGTCGCCTCGACCACCTCGGGCGGGCACGACGCCAGGGGGGCGGCCCGGCCGGCGAAGTAGCCCCGCCAGAACCCGTGGACGCCGGCCTGCTCCCACGCCGCGGTGACCTCGGGGGCGAAGTAGGTGACGGCGTGGATCGGCTCGTAGAGCGTCCAGAGGCGGCGGGCGACGGTGGGCTCCATCACGTCACCATCGTGCCTCAGCCGGGGCCGGCGCCGGGGAGATCGGGGACGACGGCGGTGCCCTCGATCGACGCAGGGGCCGGGCCGCGGTCGAAGCGGGGCAGCGTGACGTGGACGATGGGACCGACGGTCACGGCGAACAGCACCGTGCCGATGCCGACCGACCCGCCCAGGGCGAAGCCGACGACGAGTGCGGTGAGCTCGATCGCCGTCCGCACCACCCGGACCGAGTGGCCCCGGGCCGCCAGCCCGGTCATCAGCCCGTCCCGTGGTCCCGGGCCGAGGCCGGCGCCGATGTAGAGGCCGATGGCGACGCCGTTCAGGAGGATCCCGGCGGCGAGGAAGGCGATTCGGGGCGCGAGGGCCGACGGCGTGGGCAGCACGGCGATCCCGGCCTCGATCGACAGGCCCACGAGGAGGGCGTTGAGGATGGTCCCGAGGCCCGGCCGCTGCCGCAGCGGGATCCACAGCAGGAGGATGACGATGCTGGCGAGGATCACGACCCAGCCCAACCCGATGTCGATGCGCTCGGACACGCCCTGGTGGAAGACGTTCCACGGGTCGAGACCCAGGTCGGCCTGCACGATCAGCGCCAGGGCGATGCCCACGAGGACCAGGCCCACGAGCAGCTGGCCCAGGCGGGCTCGCAGGTCGGGGACGTCGAACACCGCCCGACCCTACGGATGCCCCGGCCCCGGTGGACCCGCGTTTGGCCCGCACCTTGGCCCAACCCGGCAGGATGGGGGCCCCGATCGAACGAGGAGACACCCGTGCAGGTCCTCTACACCGCCACTGCAACCGCCACCGGCGACGGCCGCAACGGCCACACGGCCAGCGACGACGGCATCCTCGACGTCGACGTGCGCGTGCCCAAGGAGATGGGGGGCGCGGGTGGCGCCACCAACCCCGAGCAGCTGTTCGCAGCCGGCTACGCGGCCTGCTTCCACTCGGCGCTGAAGGTCGTGGCCGGCAAGGACACCGCCAGCGTCGAGGGCAGCGAGGTGTCGGCCAGCGTCGGCATCGGCATGCTCGACGCCGGCGGGTTCGGCCTGGCCGTCGAGCTCGACGTCAGCCTCCCCGCGCTCGACGGTCCCGCCGCCGAGACGCTCGTCGCCCGGGCCCACGAGGTCTGCCCCTACTCGAACGCCACCCGTGGCAACATCGACGTCACGCTCCGGGTCGTCTGACGGGGGGCCACGCCGGCCCCGACGCACCGCCGCCCCGGTCCTCCCCGCCACCGCCGCCGACATCGGCGACGTCGAGGGACGCACCTTCCGCAGCAGCGGCCAGACCGTCATCTGCGCGGCCATGGCCATCGGGTGGCCGCTCGTGCTGTGCAGCCTGGCGATCAGCGCCTTCGACGAGCCGGCGCTGGCCACCTCGCTGGGCGCGGGTGGCGTCTTCGGCTGCTGGCTCTACGCCCGCGCCGCCCAGATGCGGCTCGACGTCGACGCCGAGGGCATGACGGTGGTCGGCTTCACCCGCAGCCGGTTCGTGCCGTGGGCCGACGTGGTGGGCGTGGTCGCCGGCTACGAGGGGCTGCGCATCCTGGTGGCCGAGGGCAAGGGCCCCGTCCTCCACAGCATCAGCCGCACGCGGCGGTCGGTCAGCACCGGCATCCCCGGCTTCGCCGACGCCGTGGCCGACCGGCTGACCGACGAGGCTCGCATGCGGCAGTCCACGTGAGCGGAACGGCGCGCCGATGAGCGAGCTGAACCTCGGTGACCGGGCGCCGATCGGGGGCGACGAGGACGCCGTGGTCGAGACGTTCATGGACTGGACCGCCGATCGCGGCCTCACCCTCTACCCGGCCCAGGAGGAGGCGCTGCTGGAGGTGGCCACTGGCGCCCACGTGATCGTCAACACCCCGACCGGCTCGGGCAAGAGCCTGATCGCCATCGCCGCCCACCTCAGCGCCCTGGTCGACGGGCGGCGCAGCTTCTACACGGCGCCGATCAAGGCCCTCGTGTCGGAGAAGTTCTTCGATCTGACGGCGACGTTCGGGGCCGACCGGGTCGGGATGATGACCGGTGACGCGGCGGTGAACGCCGACGCCCCGATCATCTGCTGCACGGCCGAGATCGTGGCCAACATGGCCCTGCGCTACGGGGCCGCCGCCCCCATCGGGCAGGTGGTCATGGACGAGTTCCACTACCTCGCCGACCCCGAGCGGGGCTGGGCCTGGCAGGTGCCGCTGCTCGAGCTCACCAACGCCCAGCACGTCCTCATGTCGGCCACCCTGGGCGACGTCACCCGCTTCGTCGACGACCTCGAGAGCCGGACCCACCGGCTCGTCGCCGTGGTCCGCTCGGGCGAGCGACCGGTGCCGCTCGTCCACGAGTTCCGCCTGTCGCCGATCGTCGAGACGATCGAGGAGCTGCTCCACACCGACGCCGCGCCCGTCTACATCGTCCACCCGACCCAGGCCGGGGCGGCCGAGCGGGCCCAGGCCCTCATGAGCCTCAAGCTGGCGTCCCGCGAGGAGAAGGACGCCATCGCCGAGGCCCTCGGCGACTTCCGCTTCGCCGCCGGGTTCGGCAAGACGCTCAGCCGCTTCGTGCGCAACGGCATCGGCGTCCACCACGCCGGGATGCTGCCCAAGTACCGGCGGCTGGTGGAGCGGCTGGCCCAGACCGGCCTGCTCAAGGTCATCTGCGGCACCGACACGCTCGGCGTCGGCATCAACGTCCCCATCCGCACCGTCTTGATGACGTCGCTGTCGAAGTACGACGGCATCTCGACTCGTCTGCTCAGCGCCCGCGAGTTCCACCAGGTCGGCGGGCGGGCCGGGCGCGCCGGCTTCGACACCATGGGCCGGGTGGTCGTGATGGCCCCCGAGCACGCCATCGACAACGCCAAGATGGAGGCCAAGGCCGGCGACGATCCGAAGAAGCGGCGCAAGCTGGTCAAGAAGAAGCCGCCCGACGGGATGGTGTCGTGGGGCGAGCCCACCTTCACCCGGCTGGTGGCGGCCGAGCCCGAGCCGCTGACCTCCCACCTCAAGGTCACCCACTCGATGCTGATCAACGTGCTCGACCGCCCCGGCGACGGGCGGGCCGCCCTCCGCCGGCTGATCGAGACCAGCTACGAGCCGGAGGCCGAGAAGGAGGCCCACCTGGCCCGGGCGGCCGAGATCGAGGCCTCGCTGATCGAGGGTGGCGTGGTCGAGGAGCTGCCCGAGCCCGACGAGAAGGGTCGCACGGTGCGGGTCACAGTCGAGCTCCAGCCCAACTTCGCCCTCGACCAGCCCCTCGCCCCCTTCGCCCTGGCCGCCCTCGAGCTGCTCGATCCCGAGTCCGAGACCCACGCCCTCGACGTGGTGTCCGTGATCGAGTCGGTGCTGGAGGATCCGCGGCCGGTCATCACCGCCCAGCGCAAGGCGGCCAAGGACGCGGCCATGACCCGGATGAAGGCCGAGGGCATGGAGTACGAGGAGCGCATGGCCGAGCTCGACACCATCACCCACCCCCAACCCCTCGCCGAGCTGCTGGTGCCGATGTTCGGCGTCTACCGCGAGAGCCATCCGTGGGTGGCCGACACCCCGCTGCGGCCCAAGGGCGTGGTGCGGGAGATGTACGAGCGGGCCATGGGCTTCGGCGACTACGTCCGCCACCACGGCCTGGCCCGGAGCGAGGGCATGGTGCTCCGCTACCTCACCGACGCCTACAAGACGCTGATCAAGACCATCCCCGAGGACGACAAGACCGAGGAGCTGATCGACATCACCGAGTGGCTGGGCGAGGTCGT
>DASYLG010000608.1:0-10197 GCA_036009685.1 Iamia sp.
GTGGGGAAAGTGGCCGGCGCCGGCGAACACCTCGAGCCGGCTGGCGGGCATGGCCTCGTGGGCCAGCTGGCCGTGGGCCACGGGGATGACGCCGTCGCGCTCGCCCCACACCAGGAGCGTGGGCAGGTCCTCGGCCAGGTAGCAGCGGTCGAGCATGGTGACGAGCTGGCCCCGCCAGTCCACGACCGAGCGCAGGGTGCGGGTGAACGACGTCCGGGCCGGGCCCGTGGGCAGGCCGTCGAAGACCCGCAGCAGCTCGTCGGCGTCGCGGCCCAGGGCGAGCGGGGTGCGCTTGGCCACCTCGGCCAGGCCCCGGGCGACCAGCCGGGCCCCGGGCAGGCGGGTGATCGGCAGGGTCAGCTCGGCGTAGGGCGCCGACAGCAGCCGGAGGGCGGGGGCCACCTCGCGGGCCACGCCGCCGGTGCTCACCAGCACGAGCCGCTCGAACCGGTGCGGGTACTGGTAGCAGGCCTGGGCGGCCACTCCACCGCCGAGCGAGTGGCCGACGACGGTGGCCCGCTCGATGCCCAGCACGTCGAGGAGATCGCGGACGCCGTTGGCGTAGGCGGCGACCGAGTAGTCGGCCCGAGGCTTGTCCGAGGCGCCGTGGCCCAACAGGTCGGGGGCGATGACGGTGAAGCGCTCGCCCAGCACCGGCATCAGCGGCGCCCAGGCCTCGGAGCTGTCGCCGATGCCGTGGAGCAGCAGCAGCGCCGGTCCCGAGCCACAGCGGCGGAAGGCCCGGCGGTAGCCGTGGACCACGACGTGCTCGACGGCCGGGCCGGTGGTGCTGGACATCGGAGATCCCCCCTCGTCACGCAGGTGCCGGCATCCCAGCACGGTGGCGGTCCCGGGGCCAGCCGGTGACGCCGGGATGAACGTCAGACGGGCCGGAAGAAGATGAGCGTCTTCGTGACCTCGTACCGGGTGTCCGGGTTCTGGAGGTTGTTGAGGACCATGACCTCGATGTAGCAGTCCGGCGACGGGTACCGGTTGCGGGCGCAGTCCTCGGCCCCGATCATCCGGCGGACGGCGAGGGTGGCGTTGAGCCGGCCCTGGGCATCGAGCGTGGTCGCCATCGTCGGTCCGAAGGAGCAGACCGGATTGAACGGGTCGGTGACGTCACAGGCCCACTGGCGGAGCCGCACCATGCGGCCGGCCAGCGCCGGCTGGCTGCCCGTCACCCGGACCACCTGGCGATCGACCAGGTCGGAGCGCGGCGTGACCGTGGCGGTGACGCCGGGGGCGACGAAGCGGATGAGGGTGGAGGCGATGCCGTGGCTCGGGTCGCCCACCACGCTGACCTCGATCTGGCACGGCCCGAGGACGTCCGGGTTGGCCGCCGGCGAGCAGCTCCCGGCGGTGCCGGCGGCGAGCGTGCGCCGGACCTGACCGGTGAAGGAGAAGGTGCCGTTCGAGGCGACCGTCCCCTGGCCGACGGTGACGACGCAGGTCGGGCCGCAGGCCGGCTTCGTCTGGATGGCGCGGACCGTGCGGCCCTCGGCGCCCCTGACCCGCCCGGTGACGAAGACGGTCTGACCGTCGACCAGGTTGTTGGTCCCGCTGATCGAGGCCGTGACCCGCTCGCCCAGGAACCCGAGCGGCAGCCTCTTGAGGGCGCTGACCTGCCCCTGGGGGTGGGCGGCGACGAAGCAGCGGTCGGGGCGGCAGGCCTTCACGCCCGTCTTCCCGCCACTGACGTAGGTGGCCGTGCCGGTGAGCGTGAGGGACACGGTGGCGACGCCCGACGCGTTGGCCGTGACCGAGCCGGCCGGTGCGCAGGGGACGGTGTCGGCGCAGACGCCGTAGCGCACGACCTGGCGGGCGCCGGCTCCGGTGATCTTGACGGTGACCTTCGCCCCGGGCTGGAGGTTCGTGGTCGGCGTGGTGGCCTTGAGCACCAGGCCAGTGGCCCCCGCAGGGGCCGCGTTCAGCCCGGCGACCCCCCCGACCAGCCCGAGGAGCAGGGCCGTCACCGCCACGATTCGACCGGGTCCCGTGCTGCGCATGCGGGCACCTTAGGTCCGATCACCGCTGCTCCGCCACCCCTCGTGGTCAAAATCTCGCTCTCAGCACGATTCGTAGCCTCGGAGTCGCGGTGAGCGTCAGGTGGGGAGGACGGCGGCCTCGAGGTCGGCGGCGGACATCTGCCCGGCGGGCCAGCGCTCGCGGGCCGCCCGGTGGCCGAGGCGGCGGAGGCCCTCGTTGACCGGGGTGGGCACGCCGTGGAGCCGGCCCAGAAGGACGATCTCGCCGTTGAGCGTGTCGACCTCGACCGACCCGGTCCCACGCTGGAGGCTCTGGAAGGTGGACCCCAGGCCCCGCTCGACGCCCTCCACCGTCCCGATGGTGAACCCGTCGGCCCTCCGGGTCAGGTCCTCGTCGGCGCTGGCCACGTCGATGCCGGCGGCGGCCAGGACCGCCTCGCCCTCCGCCACCGCCCGGGTCACGACCTCGGAGCGTCTCGCCTCCCGGCCGGCCACGGCGACGGCCGCGTTGGCCAGGTTCATCAGCAGCTTGCGGTGCTTGGCCCGCATGATCGCCGGATGGGGCGCGCTCACGAACCCGGCCCCGCTCAACGCCGCGGCCAGCTCCGTGTCGACGGCGTCGATGCCCGAGGGGAAGCGGCCGACGTCGAGGATCCCGGACACGGGCTCGCCGAAGGCGGCCACCACGCCGGGGTCGAGGTGGACGGCGGGCAGCATCACGCACATCCCGTGGACGTGGGCGAAGCGACGCAGGGCGCGGGGCTCGTTGGCCACCCCGTTCTGGGCGCAGACGACGGGCAGGTCGGGCGGGGCGACCGCCTCCAGCTCGTCGAGCAGGCCCTCGGTGTGCTGGCCCTTGACCGCCAGGAGGGCCACGTCGCCGGGGCGCCAGCCGACCTCGGCCACCGACCCGACGGCGGGCACGGTCACCACGGCCGCGCCCATCGGCGTACGCAGGTCGAGACCGGTGTCCTGCAGGGCGGCCAGGTGGGCGCCGCGGGCGACGAGCACGACGTCGTGGCCGGCCTGGGCCAGCCGCCCCCCGATCGTGCCGCCGACGGCGCCGGCCCCGATGACGACGTAGCGCGGCATCAGCGTGCGTCCCAGAGGTCGACCAGCGTCGTGAGGATGTGCTCTCCCGCCCCGAGGCCACCGAGGTGGCTCTCGCCGGGCAGCACGTGGAGCTCGGCATCGGGCAGCAGCGCCACCATGTGCTCGCCGTGGGCGAACGGGATGATGTGGTCGGCGTCGCCGTGCCACCACCGCACGGGGACGGTGATGTCCCCGACCCGGAAGCCCCAGTCCTTGGTGAACAGGAGCACGTCGGCCAGCGGCGCGGACAGCTGCTTGCGGCTGCCGTTGAGCAGGTCGTCGAGGAACATGGCCTTGAACTCCGGCCGGCGGAGCAGGGCGCGATCGCCCGCCGGCGAGAGGCGGGCGTAGAGGTCGAGGCCGGGCGAGGCGATGGGCCGGGCCAGGCGCACCGCACCGGTGAGGAAGATCCCGGTGGGCACGTGGGTCAGGGCCACGAGCGGCGCCAGCCGGACACCGAGGTCGACCAGCCCGCCCCTGATGGCGTCGGGGCCCTTGGTCGGGGCGACCCCGCCGAGCACGGCGGCGGCGACGACCCGGTCCGGCAGCGCGTGGGCGGCGGCGAGGGCGTAGGGCCCACCGCCGGACAGGCCGATGACGGCCATGTCCTCCACGCCGAGGCTGTCGGCCACGGTGGCCAGGTCGGCGGCGAAGCCGAGGACGTTCGGGTAGAGGTGCGCCGTCGACGAGCCGATGCCGGGCCGGTCGATGCCGATGATCCGCAGGCCGAGGTCGTGGGCCAACGCCCGCGCCTCCTGGGGGATCTGGCGGCGGGCGCCCGGCGTCCCGTGGAGCCAGACCACGGCCCGGCCGTCGTGCGGCCCGAACTCGGCGAACCCCAGCCGGCGCTTGGGCCCGACCGAGATCGTCCCCTCCAACCGCGGTGGCGTGACCGTCCCCATGGCCGCACAGCGTGGCATCTCCGGCCCCGCCTGCGAAGGTGGGGGCATGGCAGAGGACGTCTTCCCCGACCGGGACATGAGCCACCGGGACAAGGTCGAGTTCATGCTGGAGCGGGAGGGGTGGGCCCTCGACGCCGTCCCCGCCCGCACCGACACCGACCCGCCGTTCCCCCGCTACGCCTACACGATCGGGTTCGAGGACCGCTACGGCTTCCCCGAGCTGTGCCTGTTCGGCCTGTCCCCGGTGGCCTGCCGCGGCCTGTTCGGGCTGGTGGCCGATGCCCTCGCCGGCGGCACCGAGCTGCCCGTCGGCGCCCCCTTCATCGGCCTCCTCGACGGGGGCCAGCCCTGCGCCCTGCTGGCGGTCGACGCCCCGTCGTGCGTGGGCCTGTTCCCGTCGCTGGCCGAGCACCACCGCCTCGCCGGCGCCGCCGACGACGACTTCCGCATGGTCCAGCTGGCCTGGCCCGACCCCGCCGGCATCCTGCCGTGGGAGCCCGGCTTCGCCCCCGACCTGGCCCCCATCCAGTTCCTCCTCGCCGACCCCCCGGCCTGAGCTCCCCGAGCTTTGGACGAGACCACGCCGCATCCGGCGGAGTCCGTCCAAAGGTCGGGCTAGTGGTGGATCTCGGCGAGCCAGCCGCCGGTGGTGTTGATGGGGCACAGGAGGGTGCCGGCCCGGAGCGACCAGGTGAGGGCGCGGTCGATGTCGGGCGGGTCGTCGAGCCGGATGACGAGGCCCCGGCGGACGTGGTCCTGCACGACCTTCCACTCCTCGGGCTTCTCCAGGCCCTCGGCCGCCAGCCGGCGCACGACGGCGGTGCCGACGCCGTGGCTCATCCCCAGCTGGGCCGGCTTCGGCCCGCGGCGGCCGTCGGTCGGGGCGATCAGCGTGACCTGCGGGATCGGCGGGCCGGGGGCCCGGAACAGCGAGGCGAGGGCGTTGGGGGTGACGGCGGCGGCCTCGTCCTCGTCGACCTCGGGGAAGAGGTTGATCCAGCCCGTCCGGGCCGCGAACAGCTCGGCGATGGCGGCGGCGACGGGTTCGGCCGCGGTGACGGAGAACTCGATCTGGTCGGGGCGGGGGCGGCGGGGCACGAGGTCAGCCTGCCGCCCGGCGACGGCCGACGGCGAGCGCGCCCGTGCCGACGGCGGCGTAGGCGACCGCCGGGGCCAGCAGGCCGAACTTCACGAGGGCGCAGCGGCGGGCCAGCGCCGGCAGCCGACCCCGGTGTCCCGACAGCTCGGCCAGCATCGACGCGTTCTCGACGGCGTCGCACCCGGCAGCGACGATCGTGCCCCACCCGAGGGCGGCGCCGACCCCGGCCACCAGGTGGTGGTCGGCGGACCGGGCGGCGTCGGCGACGATGGCGCAGCCGGCGGCGGTGGGCACGGCGTAGGAGACGAGGTACCCCATGTCCATCCAGGTCTGGATGCAGGCGGCGCGGACGCCCTCCGGACCCCACGCCGCCACGATCCGGTCGACCGTCTCGGCGTCACCGGCGATCTCGAACGGGACGATGTCGTAGCCGCGGGCCCGCATGGGCCGGGCCACCCACAGCATCACGGCGCCGAACGCCAGGTTGAGGGCGAGGCTCCGGCCGAACAGACGGCGCCGGATGGCCGGGTCGGTCCTCGCGTAGGGACCCCTCACGGCGCCGCGGCCAGGATCTCGGTGGCGGCCCGCTCGCCCGAGCGCACGGCCCCGTCCATGTAGCCGTTCCAGACCGCCGCCGTCTCGGTGCCCGCCCAGTGGACCCGGCCCCAGGGCTCGCGCAACAGGTCGCCGAACGAGGTCCACACACCGGGGGCGAGGTGGGCGCCGTAGCAGCCCCGGGTCCACTCCTCGGCGGCCCAGTCGAGCTCGGCGTAGCCGGTGTGGGCCCGGGCCGACGGCCCGAAGAAGCGGGCGAGGGCGTCGACGACCTGGCGCTCGCGGGCCTCGGCGCTCAGCTCCGACGCCCGGCGGGCGTGGTCGCCCTCGAGGAAGGCGACGAGCACGCCGGGGGCGCCCTCGTCGGGTGGGGTGTTGTCGAAGGTGATGGTGACGGCCGAGTCGAGGGCGGCGGCCTGGCCACACAGCCCGTCGGCCCGCCAGAACGGCGTGTCGTACCGGACCAGGCACTTGATGACCGAGCCCATGGGCATCTTCTGGAGCAGCTGGTCGCGCCGGGGCGGCAGGACGGGCGACCAGGCGATGCGGCCGGCGAGCACGGGCGGCACGGCGACGATGGCCCGCTCGGCCCGCACCTCCCCGCCGTCGTGGCGGACCAGCACGCCGTCGTCGCCCTGCTCGATGACCCGGACCGGCGCGCCGAGGCGCAGCTCGACGCCCTCGGCCCGCAGCTCGTCGGCCACCCGCTCGGCGACCACCACGCTGCCGCCGACGAAGCGGTCCTGCTGGGCGCCCCGCCGGGTGCCGAGCAGCCGCTCCAGCGAGCCGCCCGAGTGGAGGTAGAAGGCGACGTGGAGGAGCGAGATGTCCCGCGGCTCGGCCGCGAACACGGCCTCGATCGCCAGACGCCAGAAGCCCCGGGCCGCCTCGGTGCGGTGGTGACGCCGGATCCACGTCTCGAAGGTGGTGCTGTCGAGGCGGGGAGCGCCCCGGGTCGACCACGGCTCGTCCAGATCGACCCGCGCCGCCAGCCGGTTCAGCCGCGGCTGCGAGGCGGCGATCTCGACCACGGCGGCGGGCGGGAGGCCGAAGGTGGGGCTGCGGTGGCGGACGATCTTGCCGGCGCGGGCGGTGATGAGCTCGCCGGTGTCGTAGGTCGGGTAGGTCGCCACGCCGACGTGCTCGGCCAGGGCGAGCATGCGGTCCTGCGTCGGCCCGACCCACTGGCCGCCGATCTCGACCGTCGTCCCGTCGTCGAAGCGGTGGTTGACGATGCGCCCGCCGACCCGGTCTCGAGCCTCGACGACCGTGACCGTGCGCCCGGCCCGCACCAGGTCGCGCGCCGCGGCCAGCCCGGCCAGCCCCGCTCCGACCACGACGACCGACGGGGCGCCGGCTGCGTCAGCCACCCTCGGCCCCGGTCCCCGGGGGCGCCTGGGCCGCGCCGCCCCTCCGGCGCACCCGCTCGACGAAGCGCTTCAGGGGGGCGGGCATGCGGTCGCGGAGGCGGGTGGTGGCCACCGGCTTCTCGCCGTGGACGGCCTCCATGTAGACGGCCTTGATCGTCCCGCACAGCGGGGTGGCGGCCAGCGCGCCGGGCACGCCGGCGGCGGCCCCGCCGACCAGGGCGGCGAGCATCGTCACCGGTGGGGACAGGTCGACGGCCTCGCCCACGATGGCGGGCGTGATGATGTAGTTCTCGAGGTTCATGTAGGCGACCACCAGCACCAGCACGATGAGGGCCGGCACCACGCCCTGGGTCACGGCCAGGATGGTCACGAACGACGTGCCGAGGAACCCGCCGATCTGGGGGATGAGGCTCACCGTGGCGTACCAGACCGCGGCCACGGGCGCGAGGGGGACGCCGACGGCCAGCCCCACGATCAGCACCCACGTCCCGCCGATCGACGCCACGAGGAGCGAGCCGGCGAAGTACGTGCCAACGACGCGGTAGAAGACGCGCCCCACGGAGTCGGCCCGCTCCCGTTGCGAGTGGGGGACGAGCAGCCGCATGCGGCTCACGAGCGTGGGCCCGTCGAGCAGGGCGACGAGGGCGACGAGCAGCACGCCCAGGCCGTTGAGGGCTCCGTTGAGCACGCCCCGGGCCGCCGTCTCGACGCCGTCGGAGTCGAGCCGGCCGGGCAGGTCGTCCACCCACTCCTCGACCTTCACGGCGAAGTCGGCGTCCTCCAGACGGGACCCGACGAGGGGCAGGCCCTCGATGTCGCTGAGCGTCTGCGGGAGCTCGTCGCCGAAGTCCTGGGCCTGACGGACGGCCGCGGGGCCGACGATCACGGCCAGGCCGGCGAAGGCGATCAGCAGACCCGTGCCCACCGCGCCCACACCCGCGCCGCGCGAGCAGCCGGTGCGGCGCTGGACGGCGAGGACGAGCGGCTCGATGGCGAAGGCGAGCAGCACGCCGACGCCGACGACCGTCAGCGATCGCTGGGTGACGTCGAAGAAGGCGGCGACCACCGACAGGGTGATCATCCCGGCGGCGATCCAGATGCCGGAGCGGGGATCGAGGTCGACGGTGAGCCGCTCGGCGCTCGCGTCGGGGACGACCTCGCCGTGCAGGGGGACGACCTTCTCCTCCCGGGGGACGATCTCGCCGTGGGCCGGGCCGGGATCGTCGCGAGGGTCGGCCACGATCGGTACGGTACGCCCCTGTGGACCGCCGGGTGCGCCTCACCGTCGGGCCCGCCGCCATCGCCGTCATCTTCGGCGCCATCATCTTCGCCCTGGTCGGCGAGACCGTCCTGGAGAAGGGTCGGCGACCGCTGGGGTGGGCCCTGGCGGCCGCGGTGGCGGCGGCCGCCGTCGAGCCCCTCGTCGCCCGGGCCAGCAAGTACATGCGGCGCGGGCTCGCCCTCGTCGTCGTGCTGGTCCCCCTGCTCGGCTTCGTCGGGCTGGTGACGTGGGGGGTCGTCGGCGACCTCGACGCCCAGGTCCGGCGGCTCCAGCGGGACATCCCGGAGGTGGCCGCCGAGATCGAGGACGGCCAGCAGATGGGCGACGCCGCCCAGGAGTTCGAGCTGACCGACAAGGCCCAGGAGTTCGCCGACAGCCTGCGACGCCCGTCCAGCCGCGTGGGCCAGGAGGCCGTGGGCGGGGCGTCCACGTGGGTGCTGACGCTGATCCTGACCCTCTTCGCCCTCGGGTGGGGGCCGCGGTTCGCCGACGCCGCCGTCAAGCAGGTGCCGGAGGGCCGCCGGCGGGAGCGGCTGGCCCGGGTGGTGGGGCGGGCGTTCCTGCAGAGCCAGACCTACATCGAGGTCGCCGTGCTGATGGCGGTCGTGACCGGCTTCCTCGCCTTTGCCGTGTTCCGCATGATCGACCTGCCGGCGCCCACCCCCCTGGCCCTCGTCGTCGGCGTCGGCACGCTCGTCCCGTCGATCGGCATCGCCCTGGCGACCGTGCCCGCCGCCCTCCTCGCCGGCGGCCTCATCTCGCCCTCGACCGGCATCGCCCTCGGCCTGGGCGCCATCGCCCTGCAGATCGTCCACGCCGTGGTGCTGCGCCGGGCGACCCGGGGCGCGGCTCACCCCGGCGCCGCCGTCATCGTGATCTCCTTCGTCATCGGCTACGAGCTGTACGGCGTCGGCGGCTCGGTGGTCGGCACGTGCGTCACCGTCTTCCTCGCCGCCCTGCTCGACTCGATCGCCGAGGAGGAGCGCGAGGAGATCCCCGCCCCCGCGTCCATGCCCGGCGTGGAGCCCGTCCTGGAGGAGCCATGACCACCGACGTCCGCCGGGCCGACGGCCGCTACGAGATCGTCGTCGACGGCGTCGTGGCCGGCTTCACCGAGGTGAGGGAGGACGACGGCGTCCTCGCCCTGCCCCACACCGTCGTAGAGGACGAGTTCGAGGGCCAGGGCCTGGCCAGCCGGCTCGTGCGCGGCGCCCTCGACGACATCCGCTCCCAGGGGCGCCAGATCCACCCCTTCTGCCCCTACGTCACGAGCTGGATCCAGAAGCATCCCGAGTACGCCGACCTCGTCGACGACCCCACCCGCTTCGGGCTGTGATCGTGGGTCAGTGAGGATCGATGGACATCGAGGTGACGGACGAGGAGCGGGCGGGGCGGTACGAGGTGCGGGTCGACGGTGAGCTGGCCGGGTTCGCCGATCGGACCGTGCGGGACGGGGTGATGGTGCTGCCCCACACGGTCGTCGACCCGCGGTTCCGGGGGCGGGGCCTGGCCGGCGAGCTGGTCCGCCGGGCCCTCGACGACGCCCGGGCCCAGGGCCTGGGTGTGATCCCGAGCTGCTGGTACGTCGCCCAGTACATCGGCGACCACCCCGCCGACGTCGACCTCGTCCCCGAGGACCAGCGCTCCCGCTTCGGCCTGTCGGGGTGAGGACCACGAGGTGCCAGGCACCTCGTGGTCGTCGCTCAGTCGGAGAGCTCGGTGCCGACGATGCCGACGAAGCTGACCATCTCGCCCGGGTAGCCACCCAGGTTGTGGGTGAGGGCGAGGGTGCGGCCGGCGGCGACGGTGGCGACCTGGCGCTCGGGTGGCGCCCGCGAGCGGAGCTGGAGCCAGGCCTCGTACATCATCCGCAGACCGCTGGCGCCGACCGGGTGGCCGAAGGACTTGA
>DASYLG010000609.1:0-8144 GCA_036009685.1 Iamia sp.
TCATCTCCATCGCTGCCCGCATGCCCATGAGCCAGGCGTGGAAGTGCATGTCCGGTACGCCGAAGCGCACGGCCGGATAGCCCATCTGCGCGTCCTCGGCCACGTAGACCAGGTCGCAGCCGGTGGCGAGCTCGCTCCCACCGGCCAGGCAGTAGCCGTGGACCTGGGCGATGACCGGCTTCTGGAGGTCCCACACGCCCATCCACGTCTCGGTGACGTGACGGGGCCACTGCCCGTCGCCCGGCGCGGTGTGGTGCGGGTAGGGCAGGCCCTCGTTGCCGCCGCCGAGGTCGTAGCCGGCCGAGAAGCACGTCCCGGCGCCGCGCACGATCGACACCCGGACGGAGTCGTCGACGTCGGCCGCCTCCAGGGCGTCGATGAGGTCGCCCCGCAGCTTGTGGTTGAGGGCGTTGCGCTTCTCGGGCCGGTTGAGGGTGATCCGGCGGATGCCGGGGACGGGATCGTCGATCACGACGAGGCTGTCGCCGGGCACGCGTGGCCCGCGACCGGCGCCCGCCGACGCCGGCCCGGTGCCGTTCCCACCACTGCTGTACTGGTCGCCGTCGCTCATCGGCCTGCCGTCCCGTTGTGGGACAGGCTCAGCCGCCCGGCCACGACCGGGCGCCGATGAGCGCCGCTGAGACATCCGTGCTGTCTGGTTCGCTCGCTGCGCTCGCTCACTTGATCGCCCGGGTGTCCATGTCGGCGGACATGCGGTCGAGCCGCTTGTCGGGCACCTCGTCGATCGGGGTGGCGACCTCGTCGACCGTCGGTCCCACCTGGGCCGCCAGCGGGGCCAGGGCGTCGAGGTCGAAGCCGTACATCTTGGCGGCGTTGCCGGCCAGGATCTGGCGCATCTCGGCCTCGGGGGCATCGTGGAAGCGGGCCCGCAGGTTCTCCCGCGTGTAGGGGTAGGTGCCCTCGTCGTGGGGGTAGTCACTGCCCCACATGAACTTGTCGAGCCCGATGACGTGGCGGGCGTCGGCGTCGGCCTGACGAGGCTGGCTCACGCCCATCCAGACGTTCTGGTGGAAGTACTCGGTGGCGTCCTTGGGCAGGACGTGGTCGGCGCCGTAGCGGATCTCGCCGGTGGCGCCGGTCTCGCGGATGCCCCGGATGGTCGTGTCGAGCCGCTCGAGCAGCGGCGGGACCCAGGCACACCCGGCCTCGGTGAGGATCACCTTGAGGCGGGGGAAGCGCTCGAACACGCCGGAGAGGATCATCTGCACCAGCGGGCGCTCGGTGTAGAAGGACACCTCGTTGATGTAGAGCAGCATCGACACCGGGTACGGCCCGTAGTCGGGGTTGCCGGTGCCGCTGTGCACGTTGATCGGCATCTCGAGATCCTGGAGCACCTCCCACAGCGGGTCGTAGCAGCGGTCGTAGAGGGGCTTCACCCACTTCACGTCGGGGGCGATGTTGGGCAGCAGGATCCCGCCCCGCAGCCCGTGCTCCTTGATCCACCTCACGTCGGCGATGGCGTCGTCGACGTCGTTGAGGAAGATCTGGCCCACGCCGGCCCGGCGCTCGGGGAACTCGCCGCACCAGTCGACCAGCCACCGGTTGTGGGCGTGGACGCCGGCGTGGCGGTGCTCGTACTCCTCGTCGTTCGGCGGCTTGGCGAACAGCACGAAGCTGGGGAAGAAGGGCGGGACCGTGTTGGGGAACACGACCTCGCCCACGATGCCGTCCTCCTCCTGCTGAGAGTTGCGCATCTCGTTGTCCCAGTTGCGCAGGCGCCGCTTGTCGCCGAGGTCCTTGTAGGGGTTCTTGTACTCGCCCCGCCAGGCGTCGAAGTCGGGGACGAACTTCGGGTCCAGGTACTCGCGGTAGGCCTTGTGGCTGCCGCCGGCGTGGCAGTCCGCCGAGATGATCGTGTAGCGGTCGGTCGCGGTCATCGGCTCAGCCTTCCAGGTCGGCCATCAGGCGGGAGGCGACGTCGACGTACTCGTCGACCATCTCGACCACGACCTGCTTGGTCGTGCGGACCTTGTCCATGCGGCTCACGATCTGCCCGACGGGCATGCCGACGAGCTCCTTCGGGGGCGAGGCGCCCATCTTCTGGCTGGCGTAGGAGTTGAGGATGAACTGCAACGGCATCGGCAGGGTGCCGGGCGACTCGGGAGCCTCCCAGGCGTCGGTCCAGGCCGTGCGGAGCTGGCGGGCCGGCTTGCCGGTGTAGGCCCGGGAGCGGACCGTGTCGGTCGACGTCGCCGCCAGCAGCTTCTCGGTGATGATCGGCGACGAGCCGTTCTCGGCCACGGTGAGCCAGATCGAGCCCGTCCACACGCCGGCCGCCCCGAGGGCCATGGCCGCCGCCATCTGGCGCCCGCCGCCGATGCCCCCCGCCCCCAGCACCGGGACCGGGGCCACCGCGTCGACCACGTCGGGGATGAGCACCATGGAGGCGACCTCACCGGTGTGGCCGCCGGCCTCGTAGCCCTGGGCGATGATGATGTCGACGCCGAGCTGGACGTCGCGGACGGCCTGCTCGACTCGGCCGATCAGGGCCGCCACCTTCACGCCCTGCTCGTGGGCCTGCTCGATGGCCGCCTTGGGGGGCGGGCCGAGGGCGCTGGCCAGCAGGGCGATGGGGTGCGACAGGGCGATGTCGATCTGGGGCGAGCCGGTGGCGGCGGTCCAGCCCAGCACGCCGGCGCCGATCCCGGCGCCCGACTCGAGCTCACCCGATCGCGACGTCAGGTCGACGCCGTGGTCGGCCAGGATCTTGTCGACGTAGTCCCAGTGGTCCTGGGAGATGTGCGACCGCAGCTGGGCGCCGATGTCGCTGACGTCGTCGATGCCGGCGTCGCGGTCGACCGTCTTGACCGGCATCACCACGTCGACGCCGTAGGGGCGGCCGCCGACGTGCTCGTCGATCCAGGTCAGCTCCTGCTCGAGCTCGTCGGGGCTGAAGGCGAGGGCGCCCAGCACCCCCATGCCGCCGGCGTTGGTCACCGCGGCGACGACGTCACGGCAGTGGGAGAAGGCGAAGATCGGGTACTCGATGCCGAAGAGGTCGGTCAGCGATTGGGTCATGGGGTCTCCTCGGTGACCTGACGGGCACGGGTGTAGTCGGGCTTGCCACTGGGCTGGCGGGGAACCTCGTCCACGAGGTGGAGCTGGCGCGGCGCCTTGTAGCGGGCGAGACGGGTGCGGCAGTGGTCGGCCAGCTCGTCGAGCGTGGGGACCTCGCCGGGGCGGGGCTGGACGACGGCGGCGACGCGCTGGCCCCACCGCTCGTCGGCGACGCCGAGGACGAGGGCGTCGAACACCTTGGGGTGGGCCTTGAGGGCCGACTCGACCTCCTCGGGGAAGATCTTCTCGCCGCCCGAGTTGATGCACTGCGAGCCGCGGCCGAGCAGCGTCATGGTGCCGTCGAGCTCGAGCCGGGCCATGTCGCCGGGGACCGAGTGCCGCCGACCGCCGACCTCGATGAAGGTCGCCGCCGTCTTCTCGGGGTCCTTGTGGTAGCCGATGGGGACGTTGCCGCCCCGGGCCAGGCGGCCGGTCTCCCCCGGCTGCACGGGCTCGTCGTCGATGCCGATGATGACCGAGTCGGGCCCGAGCGGCACGTTGATCAGGCCGTCGCCGGTCTGGGTGTTGCCCTTCTCGACCAGGCGCAGGCCGTTGAAGCCGCCCTCGGTGGAGCCCACCGCCTCGCTGATGAAGAGGTTGGGCAGCAGCTCGAACAGCTGGTCCTTCACCACCGGCGAGAACACCGCGGCGGTGGAGCTGATGGCGACCAGCGACGAGGTGTCGTAGGTGCGGTCGCGCAGCTCCTCGATCAGCGGCCGGGCCATGGCGTCACCGGTGATGGTGATGACGGCGATGCGGTAGCGCTCGACGGCGCCCCACACGAGCTGGGGGTCGAACTTGGGCAGCAGCACGTTGGTGACGCCCTTGAACAGGCCACCGAGGGTGCCCCACTGGGCGGCCCCGTGCATGAGCGGGGCGAGCACCAGCCCGATGGGCGGCTCGGCCTCGGCCGCCACGCGGGACAGCTGGTACTCGTCCTCGATCCGCTGGCCAGTGACGAAGTCGATGCCGCCGCCGAGCGTGCGCCACACGTCCTCGTGGCGCCACATCACGCCCTTGGGCATCCCCGTGGTGCCGCCGGTGTAGAGGATGTAGAGATCGCCGTCGTCGCGGGGGCCGAAGTCGCGCTCGGGCGATTGGGCGGCGAGGGCGTCCTCGTAGGCGACGGCACCGGTGGCGACCGGGTCGGTCGTGCCGTCGTCGATCTGGATGAGGTGTCGCAGCTTCGGCAGCCGCTCGTGCACGGCGGCGATGCGGGGGGCGAAGTCGGCCTGGAACACGACGGCGACGACGTCGGCGTTGTCGAAGAGGTAGACGAGCTCGTCCTCGACGTAGCGGTAGTTGACGTTGATGGGGACGGCCCGCAGCTTGTAGGCGGCGAACATGGCCTCGACGTACTCGATGCTGTTGAGGGAGTAGATGGCGACGTGGTCGCGCTCCCCCACGCCCTGGGCGGCGAGGTGGTGGGCCAGGCGGTTGGCCCGGGCCTCGAGCTCGGAGAAGGTCACCGACCGCTCGCCGCACACCAGCGCGGTGCGGTCGGGCACGGCGTCGACCGTGTGCTCGGCGAGGTCGGCCAGGTTGAACGCCATGGCCGCAAGTAGAACACGTTCTCCCACACCGGGCAACGACGCCCGTATTCCCTGCTCAGAATGGGTCGGTGGCGGGGCCAAGTAGAATGTGTTCTACTTCGCCTGTGCCCCCGGACACAGACACCACGTTCACCATGGAGCTCATGTACCGGCGGAGCCTCGGCCCCGTCGTCGGGGCCTTCCTCACCGGTCTGCGCGACCGACGGCTGCTGGCCAGCCGCACCACCGAGGGCCGGGTGATCTGTCCGGCCCTCGAGTACGACCCCGAGTCCGGCGACGCCGTCACCGACGACCTGGTCGAGGTCGGGCCGGGCGGGACGGTCACCGGCTGGTCGTGGGTGTCCGAGCCCTTGCGCAAGCACCCCAGCGACCGCCCCTTCGCCTGGGCCCTCGTGCAGCTCGACGGGGCCGACACCTCGCTGCTCCACGCCCTCGCCGTCGACGGGCCCGAGTCGGTGCGGACCGGGATGCGGGTGGTCCCCCGCTGGGCCGCCGAGCGCAGCGGCCACATCACCGACCTGGCCCACTTCGTGCCGGAGGAGGGGTCATGAGCGACGACACCGACGGCCCGGTGCGGTTCATGCCGCAGCTGATCGGGTTGGACTACACGATCAGGACCAACCCGGTGGCCGCCGCCTTCGGGGCGGCGCTGGCCGAGGGGCACATCACCGGCCATCGGTGCCCGAGCTGCCAGCGGGTCTACGCCCCGCCCAAGGGGTACTGCCCCATCTGCTGCGTGGCCACCGGCGCCGACGACCTGGTCGAGGTGGCCGATCGCGGGCTGATCACGTCGTGGACGGTCCTCACCCCGATCCAGTACGCCGGCCAGAAGGAGCGCGAGGACTACGCCCTGGCCAGCATCCTCCTCGACGGCGCCGACGGGACCATCGGCCAGCAGCGTCTGACCGACGTACCCCTCGACGAGATCCGCATGGGCCTCCGCGTCGAGGCCGTGTGGGCCCCGCCCGACGAGCGGGTCGGCGACGACCGCGGCTACGGCCTCGGCACCGCCGTCTCCGGCTGGCGCCCCACCGGCGAGCCCGACGCACCCCCCTCCGCCTACCAGGACCACACCCTGTGACGACCATCCCCGGCATCGCCCACCCCGGAGCATCGGACCACGAGGTGCCAGGCACCTCGTGGTCCTCGATGGAGGAGCACCGATGAGAGACGTTGCGATCGTCAGCTTCGCCACCTCCGGGGCCCTGCCGGCGGTGGAGGACACCGAGACCCAGATGCTGTTCCCGGTGATCTCCGAGGCCATCGAGCGCTCGGGCATCCCGCGCGCCGACATCGGCTTCACCTGCTCGGGGAGCGCCGACTACCTCGCGGGCACGCCCTTCGCCTTCGTCGGCAACCTCGAGGCCGTCGGCGCCTGGCCGCCGATCTCGGAGTCGCACGTCGACATGGACGGGGCGTGGGCCCTCTACGAGGCGTGGGTCCGGCTCCAGCACGGCGACGTCGACGTCGCCCTCGCCTTCTCGTCGGGCATCTCCTCCCGCAGCGACCTGCGCGAGGTGCTCTGCCTCCAGAACGACCCCTACTACCTGATGCCGCTGTGGGCCGACCACGGATCGCTGGCCGGCCTCCAGGCCCGGGCCGCGGCCGACGCCGGCCTGATCCCCGAGGCCGACACCACCGTCGCCACCCCGCCGTCGTCGGACGGCGCCGCGGCGGTGATCATGGTGGCCGGCGACCGGGCCCGGGAGGTGTGCGAGCGACCGGCCTGGATCCGGGGCATCGAGCACCGCAGCGATCCCCACTACCTCGGTGTGCGCGACCTGACCGACGTGGCCTCGGCCCGCCTGGCCGCCGAGGCCGCCGGCGTGGGCGACGCCCCGGTCGAGGTGGCCGAGCTGTCGGCCGCCCACCCGCACGAGGAGGTCCTCCTCCGGCGGGCGCTGGGCCTGGGCGACGAGGTCGAGGTCCACACCGGAGCCGATCCGCTGATGGTCTCGGGCCTGGTCCACATCGGCGAGGCCTTCCGGCAGATCAACGAGCACGGTCGACAGCGCACGGTCGGCCACGCCTCCTCCGGGGCGTGCCTGCAGCAGAACCTGGTGTGCGTCCTCGAGGGAGACGCCTGATGGCCGAGCGCTGCGCAGTCGTGGGGATCGGACAGACCCACCACAAGAAGGTCCGCGACGACGTCTCCCTGGCCGGGCTCCTGCGGGAGGCCGGGCAACGGGCCCTCGACGACGCCGAGCTGACCTGGCGGGACATCGACGCCGTCGTGATCGGCACCGCCCCCGACTCGTTCGAGGGCGTGATGATGCCCGAGCTCTACCTGGCCGACGCCCTCGGCGCTGCCGGCAAGCCCATCATGCGGGTCCACACCGCCGGCAGCGTGGGCGGGTCGACCGCCATCGTGGCCACCCACCTCGTGCAGTCGGGCGTGCGGCGGCGGGTGCTCACCATCGCCTTCGAGAAGCAGTCCGAGGGCGACACCACGTGGGGCCTCTCTGGCGGCCGCAGCGGTGGCGTCGGGGCCGGCGGCTACTTCGCCCCCCACATCCGGGCCTACATCGACCGCTCGCACGCCCCCGAGCACGCCGGCTGGATGGTCGCGGTCAAGGACCGGCTCAACGCCCTGAAGAACCCCTACGCCCACCTCCAGGTCCCCGACATCACGCTGGAGAAGGTGCGCGACTCCCCCATGGTCTGGGAGCCGGTGCGCCGCCTCGAGTCGTGCCCGGCGTCCGACGGGGCCTGCGCCCTGGTCCTGACCGACGAGGCCGGGGGCGACGCCGCTCCCCGCCCGCCGGCGTGGGTCCACGGCACCGCCATCCGCAGCGAGCTGGGCCAGTTCCCGGGTCGTGATCCGGTCAACCCGCAGGGCGGCCGCGACTGCGCCGCCGACGTCTACGCCCAGGCCGGCATCACCGACCCGCGGCGCGACATCGACGTCGTGGAGATGTACGTCCCGTTCAGCTGGTACGAGCCCATGTGGCTCGAGAACCTCGGCTTCGCCGCCGAGGGCGACGGCTGGCGGCTCACCGAGGACGGCGTCACCGAGATGACCGGCGACCTGCCCGTCAACTGCTCGGGCGGCGTGCTGTCGTCGAACCCGATCGGTGCCAGCGGCATGCTGCGCTTCGCCGAGGCCGCCATGCAGGTGCGGGGCCAGGCCGGCGAGCACCAGATCGACGGGGCCACCACCGCCCTGGGCCACGCCTACGGCGGCGCCGCCCAGTTCTTCGCCATGTGGATCGTCCGGAGCACCAAGCCGTGAGCTCTCGCTCGGCCTCCCTCCCCCCGACGCCCGAGGACCAGCACCTCCTGGTCGAGCGGGACGGGCCCGTGCTCATCCTCACCATGAACCGGCCTGAGCGCCGCAACGCCCTGTCGCCCTCGATGATGGCGGGCCTCTCCGACGCCTGGGACGAGGTCAACGCCAACCCCGAGATCCGGGTCGCCATCCTCACCGGGGCCGGGGGGGCCTTCTGCGCCGGGGCCGACCTCCAGGGCATGACCAAGCAGGCCCCCGGCGATGTCTTCGAGAAGGGCGGCGAG
>DASYLG010000610.1:0-5812 GCA_036009685.1 Iamia sp.
CGCGGTGCTCGCTCTCGGGATCCCATGGTCGGGCGACGGGGATCTCGTAGAAGAGCGCGAACTTCATACCCATCTCGCACGGCTCCTTCGGGCTGCGGCCGGAACTGCGGGGGCATCTTCGTGCTACAGGTCGATGCTCGACAACTCCGGGATCCAATGGCCGGCGCGGGCACAGGCTTCGCGCCAGCGATCGCGATCGAGGCTCCGCTCCGGCTCGACCCGCGTCCGGGGCTTCCAGGTGTCGGCGAGCGCGTCGATGGCGCCGAAGCCTCCGAGGCCGACGAGGGCAAGGAGCCAGGTTCCGCGCGTCGTCGCGTCGCGCACCGGCGAGATCTCCACCGGGCGGCCGGTTGCGTCGGCGAGTGCCTGCACGAAGGTGGGGTTGTCGCTCATGCCGCCGTCGATGCGCAGGCCCTCGATGGTGCACTCGCCGTCGGCCTCGGCCGACTCCAGCAGGTCGGCGCCCCGGTGGGCGACCCCCTCCAGCACGGCCCGGACGATCTGGGGCCGGCCCGAGCCCCTGCTGATGCCGAGGAGGGTGCCGCGGGCGCCGTAGTCCCACTTGGGGGCGCCCAGGCCGAGCAGGGCGGGGACGTACCAGACGCCCTCTGTGTCGGCGCAGCGGGAGGCGACCTCGTGGGACTCGGCGGCGTCGGCGATGAGGCCGAGGTCGTCGCGCAGCCACTCGACGTTGGTGCCGGCCGAGAGCATCGCCGCCTCGACGCCCCAGCGGACCTCGCCGGCGCGGCCCCAGGTCACGATGGGGAAGCCGCCGGCCGGGCCCCGCGCCGGGAAGTCCGGCCGCCGGTCGACGCAGACGTCGAGCATCCCGCCGGTGCCGAAGGTGGCCTTGGCCTGGCCGGGAGCGAAGCAGCCCTGGCCGATCAGCGAGGCCTGCTGGTCGCCGGCGATCCCGGCGATGGGCGGGGCCCCGTCGAGGGCGGTGGCGGTGCCCAGGACCCCGGTCGAGTCGACCACCGTCGGCAGGGACGAGCGGGGGATGCCCAGCCGGCCGAGGAGGTCGTCGGACCAGTCGTCGACGTCGACGGTGCGGAGCCCGGTGAGGGCGGCGTTGGTGGGGTCGGTGACGTGGAGGGCGCCCTCCGACAGGGTCCACGCCACCCAGGAGTCGACGGTGCCGAGGCACAGGTCCCGGGTCCGGTCGGGGTCGACCCGGTCGAGGATGTCCTGGGCCTTGGTGGCCGAGAGGTTGGGGGCGAGGCGGATGCCCTCGGCGGCGAGCACCAGGCAGGTGCCGATGGTGCGCAGGTCCTGCCAGCCCAGGCCGGGGGCGACGGGCTCGCCGGTGACCCGGTCCCACACCAGGGTCGACGCCCGCTGGTTGGTGATGCCGACGGCGTCGACGGGCCCGCCCTCGGCCAGGGCGGCCCCGGCCAGCTCCAGCACGGCGGCGGCCATCACCTGGCCGTCGAACTCGACGAGCCCGGGGGCGGGGGAGTCGGGCAGCAGCGGCCGGCTGTGGACGTGGCCGACGTGGGAGTCCCGGTCGACGACCGCGGCCCGGAGGCTGCTGGTGCCGACGTCGATGACGAGCAGCTTTCCGTTCATCGGGGCCCCGCGATCGGGTCGTGAGGGTGAGACGCTCGGGCGGAGGCGGGGCCCCGATGCACGGCGCCGTCTCCGCTCGCTGCGCTCGCTCCGACGCCGACGACACTTCGTTGCCGGCGGGGTGGCTCGCTTCCGTGGGTCATGGGCGCTCCTGGTGACGAGATGGCTGGACCCGCTCGGTGCGGGCGAGGAGGCCGCCGGCGCAACCGGCGAGGGCGGCGACGAGGGCGGTGGCGATCCAGGTCAGCGGGTTCAGGTCCTGGCCCCGGATCACCGTGGTGACGATGCCGACGACCTGGATGATCACGGCGCAGCCCAGCCCGGCGAGGGCGCAGGTGGCGATCGGCTCGGTGATGGCCATGCGGCGCACGACCCAGCCGGCGAAGCAGAACCCGACGATCTGGACGATGGCGATGACGACGGCGGGGCCACCGGCCAGGTCGCCGTCGCCGTCGGCGAGCAGCACGCCGGCCACGGCGGCCGGTCCGACGAACACGAGCCCGTTGAGCGCCGCCCGGCCGGCGAGCGGGAGGTCGACCACCGGGTCAGGCCCAGTCCACCTCGCCGAAGGGCGAGGGGAGGCCGAGCTTGCCCGGGTTGAGGATGCCGTGCGGGTCGAGGGCGACCTTGGCCGCGGCCAGCACGTCGAACGCAGGCCCGAGGGCGTCGCGCACGAAGCGGGCCCGGTTGAGCCCCACGCCGTGGTGGTGGCTGAGCGAGCCGCCCGCCCCCAGCACGGCCCGGGTCCCGGCGTCCCACGCCGCCCGGTAGTAGGTGGTGCGGTCCTCCAGCGAAGCGCCCTCGCCCGGGTTGGCGGCGAAGGTGAAGTAGAGGCAGCCGCCGTCGAGGTAGCTGTGCGACTGGTGGGCCGACGCGACGAGCGTGCCCTCGACGCCGCGGAGGGCGGTGGTGGCCGCCTCGTAGATCCCGGGCAGGTCGGCCCAGCGGCCGGTCACCTCCATGGTGTCGACCACGTAGCCCCGGCTGATCAGGGCCTCGAGGGCGGCCACGTCGTTGCGCTTGCCCAACCAGTGGTCGACCAGGCCGACGTCGATCGGGACGGAGTCGGCCGTGCACTCCTCGGCCACCACCGCCATGCCCGCCTCGACCAGCCCGGGGTCGCCCTCGTCGAGCACGAGGAGGTCGTGGGTGCCCTCGGTGCCGTGGTTGCGGTTCGACTCGATGTCGTCGTAGAGGCGCAGGACGGCCGGGGTGGCGCCCCGGCGGAGGATGCGGCGCATGGCGTCCAGGGCGTCGGCGAAGGAGGCGAACCCGTAGGCCGCCTTGGCGACATGGTGCGGGACGGGGTGGGCCCGCAGCCGCACGCCGGTGATGACGCCGAGGGTGCCCTCCGACCCGACGAAGAGCTGGGTGAGGTCCGGCCCGGCGGCCTGGCGGGGCTGGCCGCCGGTGGTGATCCGGCGCCCGTCGGCCAGCACCACGTCGAGGCCCTGGACGATGTCCTCGATCTTGCCGTAGCGGGTCGAGTACTGGCCGGCGCCCCGGCAGGCCACCCAGCCGCCGACGGTCGCCAGGGCCATCGACTGCGGCCAGTGGCCGACCGTGAGCCCGTGGGTGCCCTGGAGCTCCTCCTCGAACAGGTCGCCGAAGGTCCCGGGGGCCACGTCGACCACCAGCGAGGTGTCGTCGACGTCCCGGATGCCGGTGAGGGCGGTGGTGTCGAGCACGACGCCCCCGAAGACCGGGATCGAGGCCCCGCAGACGCCGCTGCGCCCGCCGGCCGTGGTGAGTGGGATGCGGGCCTCGTGGCAGGCGGCGACCACGGCGGCCACCTCGTCGGTGCTGGCCGGGCGGGCGACGACGGCGGCGCGGGCCGGGACCTGGTTCTCGGTGGCCCAGATCATCCCCAGCGGCCACCAGTCCCGGCTGGCCTCGGCGGTGGCGGCGAGATCGGTGGTGACCTCGGTGCAGACGTCCGCCAGCCGGGCGACGTGGGCGTCGTCGACCTCGACGGCGGAGGCGCCGACCCGGGCCGTGGCCGCGGCCGGGTCGCCGGCCAGGGCGATCGGTGGGGTGGGCGATCCTGGGCCGGGGAGGAGCTCCGTCACGGCCGGGACCCTAGCGAGGGCCCGCGCCGTGCGGCCGAAGGCCTCTCGCTCAGCGCACCACGTCGCCGAGGCCCTGGGCCACCCGCTCGACCAGCTCGACGTGGAGGCAGTGGCCGTCGGAGGTGAAGGCGTCGGGCTTGTCGGAGTCCATGTAGATGACGCCGAGGACCTCGTCACGGCTGTTGGTGACCGGTTGGGCGAGGTACGACCGTCGGGTCTTCGCCGGCCGGCTGTCCGACTCGCCGGTGAAGCCGAACTGCGAGCTCATCTCCTTGGTGAACTCCTGGGCGTCACGGAAGTTGACGACCCGCTGGCGCCCGTCGGTGACGCACTGGCCCACGATCCCCTCGGTCGCGGCGAACCGCCGGCCCCGGCCCGACCCGCCCGGGACGTAGTCCACGACCTGGCGGTAGTGCAGCTCGGCGGTGCCGTCCCGCTCGACGACGTGATAGGTGGCCCGGGCCTTCCCGTCGACGGCCATCAGGCTCAGCGCCGATTGGAGGCGGGCGCTGACCTCGTCCTGCCAGGCCTGGGTGGACTGGCGGTACTGGAGCACGAGCACGACGACGACCAGCACCGCGGGCCCGATGCTGGCGACCCGCAGGTCCGGTTCCGACACCATCACGCCGAAGGCGCCGGCGGCCAGCACCTCGACGGCGTGGAAGGCCGTGTCTCTCCTCGTGGTCATCCCCGTCCCTCCCGGATCAGCGGACCTCTGCCCGGAAGGCTGTCACAGCCGGCTCGCCCGTGCTCAGGAGCTCCGCCAGCTTGGGCGAGACCGGTGTGCCGGTGGGGAGGGCGACCGTCCCCGCCGCCTCGACGTCGGTGACCCGCAGCCCGTGCGCCTCCATCAGGGCGACCTGCTCGTCGACGGTGAGGACGTAGGAGGGGGTGAGCACCGATCCGGCGGCGGTCGCGAAGCGGGCCCGGTCGACGGGGTCGCCCACCGATGCCCGGTAGCGCCGCGCCCAGCCGTGGGAGGGGGTGGAGAACAGCACCACCGCACCCGGACGACCGACCCGGGCGCACTCGGCCCAGAGGGCGGAGTCGTTGAAGGGATCCGCCATGGCGGCCACGACCGATCCGACGACACCGGTGCGGAGGGGCAGGTGCCGGGCGTCGCCCACCATCCGCAGGGCCGCGGGGTCGTTGCCCGCCAGCATCGCCGGCGAGCTGTCGACCAGGACGGCGCGCTCCGGTGCGGTCCGGCCCAGGTCCGGCAGCGACGAGCGTCCGGCGCCGAGCTCGACCACCGGCGCCTGCAGCTCGTCGGCCCACGCCCGGAAGAGGGTGATGGTCAGGTCGCGGAAGTTGGCGCAGGTCGGGTGGAGGGCGGCGTCGTAGTACTCGGCTGCCACCGCTTCGTAGACGCTCGCCCCCATTCCCGTCAGGGTAGGCCGCACGGTCGGGCCGAGGCCGTTGGCGGTCAGGGCTCAGGCGGCGCTCAGCGGTAGATGCCGACCACGTCGATCACGAGGTGGGTGCGGAGGGTGGAGTGGACCTGAACCCGTCCCTGGGTGTCGACGGCGGAGATGGCGACGGTGCTGAAGCGCCCGGCGTTGCCGCCGTAGACGATGGAGTTGGACTGCGGCTTGGCCGTCCCCGCCTTCCACACGGTGGCGTTGCCGCTGCCGGCGGCCGTGTTCACCAGCAGCAGGTTGAGAACCACGGTGGTGACGGTGGCGTCGATGCCGGTGCCGGCCACGCCGAGAGCGATCGTGCGGGTCGTGTTGGCCTCGAGGGGGGCTTTGGTGCCGTTGGCAGGAGGGGTGCCGGGCCGCGAGTCGTAGGCCCGCACCGGTGTCGGCAGGACGGTGAAGGCCCCGGCGCTGGCCGCGGTGGGGCCCCCTCCGCCGAGGCTCCGCCACGTCCCGGGCGTGCCGGACTGGAGGCAGAACCACAGGGTGCCGGTGTTGTCCCTGTAGAGCTCACCGCCCAGGTGGGCCCTGGTATCCGTCGAAGGGGGGTTACCGGTGCCGCCGAGACGCAGGCCCGCCAGCCCGCCGGTGGCGACCACGCCGTAGGAATCCCGCGAGCTGCCGAACAGGCCGTACCCGGTCCCGCCGCTGAGGAGCAACCCGTTGCTCTGGCTGGTGATGCTGGTGACGATGGCCGCGGTGTGGGAGCGGGCGAGCTTCACGGGGTCCCCGTCGGCGGCGGCGGCGGGGGCGGCG
>DASYLG010000611.1:0-3345 GCA_036009685.1 Iamia sp.
TTGTCGGCCTCCCGACCCACGATCCAGGTGCCGTCGGCCGAGAGCAGCACCACCGAGGGGACGCGGCGGTCCCGTCCCACCTCGACGGCCTCGACCACGCCGTCGGCCCACGTGGCACCGGTCGTGTTGCTGGTGCCGAAGTCGATCGCCAGGTTCCACATCGCGTCCCTACCTCCGAACTGCGTTCCCGTGGCGGCACACCCCGGCCCCACGCCAGCGCCGCACTCTACGCCGGGTCCCGGTGCCCCTCGCCCGTCCACGATCCTGGTCGGGGACACGACCCCGAAGCGAACGGGGGAGCGCTACGACGCGGGGCGGTGGCGGTCGTCGATGCGGACCGCCGGGATCTCGCCGGTGATGGCGGTCATGCGCAGGAAGACGTCCTCGAGCGACTGACGCCCGGCCCGGAGATCGGCGAGGGGCAGGTCGTTGGCGGCCAGCCAGGCGGTGAGGGCGTTGATGTTCGACGGCGTGGGCTCGAGGCCGACGAGGTACTCGCCGGGGGCGATCTCGTCGACGCCGGCCATCAGGGTCTTGCCGAGCGCGGCGGTGTCGAGTCCGGGCGGGGCGCCGAAGCGGATCTCGGCGGTGCCGGCCGACCGCATCAGCTCGACCGGCGTCCCGCTGGCCACGACCCGGCCGCGGTCGATGATGACGACCAGGTCGGCGGTCTTCTCGGCCTCCTCCAGGTCGTGGGTCGTGACGACGACGGCCACCCCCGCGGTCTTGAGGTCGGCGACGAGCTGGCGGACCAGCTGCCGTCCGGTGGGGTCGATGCCGGCGGTGGGCTCGTCGAGCAGCACGACCTCGGGCCGGCCGACGAGGGCCAGGGCCAGCGAGAGGCGCTGCTGCTCGCCGCCCGAGAGCGTGCGCCAGGTGGCCTTGGCCCGATGGCTGAGCCCGACCCGGTCGAGCAGATCGGCGGGATCCTCGGGGTGGAGGTGGAACGCCGCCACCAGCCGCAGCATCTCGATGGGGCGGGCGCCGGGGTAGACGCCGCCGTCCTGGGGCATGGCCCCGAGGTGGGGCATGAGGCGCTCGTGGTCGGCGTGGGGGTCGATCCCCAGCACCCGGACCGATCCCGTCTCCGGGCGGAGCAGCCCCTCGATGGTCTCGATGGTGGTCGTCTTGCCGGCCCCGTTCGGGCCCAGCAGGGCGAGGACCTGGCCGGGCGCGACGGTGAAGCTGATGCCGTCCACCGCCAGGTGCTCCCCACGGCGGACGACGAGCCGGTCGACCTCCACCGCAGCCATCCCGGGCACGCTACCGCCGGTCGTGCGCCCACCAGAACTCACCCGTTCGGGGGGCTCCGTCCGGGGCGACGGACGGCCGGGACCGGAAGCCGGGCGGGCCGCCGGACCTGCGCCGTCTACCGTTCCTCCGTGCTCGACATCAGGCGCATCCGCAGCGACCTCGACGGCGTGAAGGCCGATCTGGCCCGCAAGGGCGTCGACGGTTCCGAGGTCGACGCCGTGGCCCGGGCCGACTCCCGCCAGCGCGAACTGGCCGCCCGCCGCGACGAGCTGCGCAGCCAGGTCAAGGCCCTGTCGGCCGACATCGGCCGGCTCCACCGCGAGGGCCGGGCCGACGAGGCCAACGCCCTCCGCGACGACAGCCGGCGGCTGGGCGACGAGGAGGCGGCCCTGGCCGCCGAGGTCGACACCCTGGCCGCCGAGGTGCGCGACCGGCTCCTGGCCATCCCCAACACCCCCCACCCCGACGCCCCCGACGGGGCCGACGAGCGGGACAACCCGGTGCTCCGCGTGAAGGGCTTCGACCCGGACGGCTACGGCCCGCACCAGAAGGTCCCGCACTGGGAGACCGGCACCGCCCTCGGGATCCTCGACCTCGAACGGGCCGTGAAGATCTCGGGCTCGATGTTCACCATGCTGCGGGGCCCGGGCGCCACCTTGTCGCGGGCCCTGTGCCAGTACGCCCTCGACTCGATGGCCGACGCCTACGAGGAGATCCGGCCGCCGACCCTGGTCACCACGGCGACGCTGACGGCCACCGGCCAGCTGCCCAAGTTCGCCGACGACGCCTACTCGATCCCCCGCGACGACCTGTGGGCCATCCCCACCGCCGAGGCCCCCCTCACCTCGATCGCCGCCGGCGAGGTGCTGGCGGCCGCCGAGCTGCCCATGCGGCTCATGGCCTACTCGCCCTGCTATCGCCGCGAGGCGGGCTCGGCCGGCCGTGACACCCGCGGGCTGTTGCGCGTCCACGAGTTCGACAAGGTCGAGATCTTCGCCTACGCCACGCCCGAGCAGGCCCCCGCCGAGCTCGACGCCATGGTCGCCCGGGCCGAGGGGCTCATCGCCAGCCTCGGCCTGGCCCACCGGGTCGTCGAGATCTGCGCCGGCGACCAGGGCCAGGCCCACCACCGCTCGATCGACCTCGAGGTCTACGCCCCCGGCGTCGACCAGTGGCTCGAGGTCTCGTCGATCTCGTGGCTCTCGGACTACCAGGCCCGCCGGGCCGGCATCCGCTATCGCCCCGAGGGGGCCAAGGGCAACGAGCTGGTCCACACCCTCAACGGCTCGGCCCTCGCGGTACCCCGCGTCTGGGCCGCCATCGTCGAGACCCACCGCCAGCCCGACGGGACCGTCAGGGTCCCCGACGTGCTGCGGCCCTACATGCGTGGCATCGAGTCGATCGGCCGGCGTTGAGCCTCACCGTCCTCGACCGGGTCGTCGCCCACCCCGACGGTCCGCCGCCGGCCTACGCCGCCACCTCGTCGCACGTCGGCCATCCCATGCGGGTGCTCACCGAGGCCATGGCCACCGATCCGGGCTCGTGGACCGATGCCCAGCGGCGCGAGGTGGCCACCTTCTTCGACGACCTGGCCCCGGAGTGGCACACCCGCGACGAGCCCGGCCGCGACCTGCCCCTGCGCGATGCCTTCGCCCGCGGCGTCCCCGACGACGTGCGGGGGGCCTGCGCCGAGGTGGGGTCGGGCACGGGGCTCACGTCCGCCGTGGTGGCCGAGCGCTTCACCCCGACCCTGGCGGTCGAGATCTCGCCCGAGATGGCCCGGCGGTCGCCGGTCGGGCCGGCGCACCGGGTGCTGGCCGACGGCGCCCGCCTGCCCGTGGCCGACGCCCGCCTCGACGCCGTCGTGCTCATGAACGCCTTCCTGTTCGCCCCCGAGTGCGCCCGGGTCCTGCGCCCCGGCGGCGCCCTGGTGTGGGTCAACAGCCGGGGCCCCGAGACCCCGATCCACCTCCCCGCCGAGACCGTCGTCGCGGCCCTCGGTGGCGACTGGGAGGCGACCGCCAGCGACGCCGGCACCGCCACCTGGTGCGTCGCCCTCAAGCCCTAGCTCTCTCCCATCTCGGCACGGAA
>DASYLG010000612.1:0-9183 GCA_036009685.1 Iamia sp.
GTCCGGCTCCCGCTCCCCGCCGCCGTGCCGACCGCCGCCCTGCTCGTCGACCTCGTCGCCGACCCGGCCGCCCCGCTCCGCGACGACCACGGCCGGGCGGTGGCCGAGGCCATCGGTGCCGGTCGGGACGCCGTGGCCGCCGAGCGCCGGGGCCGGTCCGGCGAGGCGGTGGCGGCATGGGCCCGGTGCGCGGCGGCGTGGGACCGGGCCGGTGACACCGCCCGGGCGGCGGCCGCCCGCCACCGCGCCGCCCGGCCGGCGCCGCCCGATCCCCTCGCCCACGAGATCTGAGGAAATCTCCGCAAGCATGTCGATCGGGGCGATCGCCATTCGTCGTAGAGGTGAGGACAGGCACCGGGCCGGTCCCAACCTCAGGAGTCGACATGACCGCCACCACCGCCCCCACCACCATCGCCACCGAGACCCGCCCCTCGGTCGCCCCGATCTGGCGCACCGGCGCCGTCGCCGGCCTCGTCGCCGCCGGCGCCACCACCGCCATCGCCGCCGTGGCCTCGGCCCTCGACGTCGGGCTCGAGGTCGACGGCGAGGCCATCCCCGCCTTCGGCTTCGGCCAGGTCACCGTCTTCTTCGTGCTGATCGGCCTGGTCCTCGCCACGGTCCTGGCCCGCCGGGCCCGCCACCCGCAGACGACCTTCACCCGGGTCACCGTCGTGCTCACCGCCGTCTCGTGCATCCCGTCGATCCTCAGCGGCGACGGCACGGCCACCCAGCTGACCCTGGTCCTGACCCACCTGGTCGCCGCCGCCATCGTCATCCCCACCGTCCGCCAGCGGCTCCCCCGCTGAACATCGCCCTGCCACCCGACTCACGTCCCTCGACCCGAGCTGGCGATCAGATCCGGCGGCCATCCGCCGGATCTGATCGCCAGTTCGGCGCGGTGGGGTCGGGTCGCGTCAGGTGGCGTGGACGCGGGCCTCGATGACCGCGCTGACCACGACGTCGGCGGGGACGAGGCCGATGGCGACGGTGTCGTGCCCGGCCTTGGCCCGGAGACCGAAGGCGCCCGTTCGGCCGTCGCCGAGGAGGCCGACCTCGGCCAGCTCGCACAGCTGGATGGTGGTGCGCCCGATGGCGGCCCCCAGGTCCCGGGCCCGCCGGGCGGCGACGGCCACGGCGTCGGTCCGCGTCTGACGCTCGGCCTCGGCCCGCTCGGCCGGGCTGATGGCCCACGTGACCCCGCCCAGCTCGAGGGCGTCACGGGTGCCCCAGGCGTCGACCAGCATCCCGACCCGCGCCAGGTCGAGGATCTCGACCCGGGCGGCCACGATGGCGTGGTGCTCGGGGACCCCCCGGCCCTGCTCGGTCCACGGCCGGTCGACGTAGGTGGCGACCTCACCCACCGACCAGGCACCCCGCGCCGTCGCCGGCAGGTCGACGATCTCGGCCCGGACCCGCGCCGCGGCGGCCACGGCCCGGTCGTAGGACGCCTGGTGGTCGGCGTCGACGGCGTGGGCGCTGACGGCGATCACACCCCGGGTCGGAGCCACCCGTCGCTCGGCCTCGCCCCGCACCATGATCTCGACCCCCACGTCACCCATGCCCGCATCCTGCCGCAGGTCCGGACGCCCTACATCCCCAGGTGGGTCCGGAACCTCGGCAGGGCTCGGGAGCCGGCGCTGACGAGGAGGCCGGGCTCGTCGACGGACGAGGCGACCGAGCCCGCGTCGAGCAGCGCCGACAGGAGCGCCGGGACCCGGCCGACCTCGGCCCGGCCCAGCACCTGGACGAGACCACCGGCATCGCTCCACGTGGACTCGACGCACAGGCCGTCGACCGCCACCCGGCCGTCGGCCGACGGACCCGGGGCGGGGAACAGGCCCCGCACGACGCGCTGGCGCCGGGCCGTGAGCGAGGCCTCGATCAGCATGATGAGGCGGCCGAGCGTGGCCAGCTGAGCGGGGGTCCACATCGACGGCCGGCCGGCGCCGACCAGGCTGGCCTGCGATCGCAGGACGGTGCCGCCCGAGATCTGCTTCAGGCCGTTGGCCTCCAGCGTGGTGCCGGTGGAGCTGAGGTCGACGATGAGATCGGCGTGGCCGCCCCGGGGCGCGCCCTCGGTGGCGCCCAGCGACTCGACGATGCGGTAGTCGGTGAGCCCGTGGCGGCGGAAGAAGTCCCGCGTCAGGTTGGGGAACTTGGTGGCGACCCGGATCGAGCGCTGGTGCAGGTGGCGGACGTCCTCGGCCACGGCGACGAGGTCCTCGACGGTGGTGACGTCGAGCCACGTCCGGGGCACGCCGACGACCAGGTCGGCCCGGCCGAAGCCGATGTCGGGCATGACGACGTGGATCGGCGACGCCCCCTCGCCCAGGTGCTCCTCGACCAGGTCGAGGCCGGTGATGCCGACGTGCGCCTGCTCGGCGTCGAGCATCGACGGGATGTCGGTGGCCCGGGCCAGCAGCACGTGGACGTCGTCGAAGCCCTCGACGTGCGCCTCGTACGACCGGACCCCCCGGGTGCGGCGCATGGGGATGAGGCACTGCTCGAACAGCCGGATCACGCCGTCGGACAGCGAGCCCTTGCTGGGCAGGCACAGGATCAGGGGGCCGTCAGCCATCGAGGGCCTCCCGCACGGCTTCGGCCACGCCGTCGATCGTGACGCTCTCGATGGCGACGCCGGATCGCAGCCCGACGACCGACAGCGAGCTCTGGGCGCCGACGGTGACGAGCACCGGGACCCCGTCGGCCCCGGCGGCCGCCCCGGCATCGGCCGGCGACGAGCCCACCGCCAGGCGGCAGGCCAGGCCGACGGCGCGCAGGGCACTGGCCACGGCCACGCAGGTGACGGCCGGGATGGAGGCGTCCTCCCCCACCACGACGGCGACGACCGTCGACACCCCGTCGGCGGCCGGCGGCACGAGGCGCACCAGGTGCTCGACGGCGAGGCCGAAGCCGACCCCGGGCACGGACCCGCGCCCGGTGAGCCGGCCGACCAGCTCGTCGTAGCGGCCGCCGGCGCACAGCGGGTCGTCCCCCGTCTCCGGATCCTCGATCTCGAAGATGAAGGAGGTGTAGTAGTCGATGCCCCGGCGCAGGCCGAGGCGCAGCGTGACGACGGCGGGGTCGATGCCGTAGGCGGCGATCATCTCGACCCGCCGGCGCCACGACGCCACCAGGGCGGCGAGGGCGGGGCTGGCGAGATCGTCGGCGAGGGCGCCGACGCGGTCGAGGCCCTCGGTCAGCGGCAGCTCGACGGCGAGCAGGGCACGGAGGGCGGCGTCGACGGACGAGGGCACGGGCTCGACGGGCCGCGCCGCCGACCGGCTGACCAGCCGGGCGGCGATCTCCCCGGCGGTGCGGATGCCGAGCGACTCGGGTTCGAGGCCCCCGATGATCCGGTCGAGCAGCTCGGCCCGCATCGAGTCCGGCAGCTGGGCCACCAGCTCGTCGAGCTCCGAGCCCTCGTCGGGCTCGGCCGGTCCGGCGGCGGCGAGATCGAGGGCGGCGGCCAGGTCGTCGGGGTCGCCGGCGGCGCGCGCCAGGGCGGCCCGCGAGCGGTCGCTGAGGAGATCGGTCTGGACCGCGGCCTGCAGGAACCCGATGTCGCTGACCACCAGCCGGCCGGGCCGGACGCCGTGCTCGACCAGGCTGGCCTGGGCCACGGCCAGCACCTCGGCGTCGGCCAGCTCGGTGTCGGCGGCGCCCAGGACCTCGATGCCGGCGTGGGTCAGCTGCCGGGCCCCACCGTCGACGGGGGCGGCGTACCGGAAGGCGGGGCCGACGTAGTAGGCCCGCAGCTCCTCGGGCGCGTCGGGGGCCCGGCGGCCGTAGAGCGCCACCGTGGGGATGGTGAGCTCGGGGCGGAGGCACAGCTCCCGGCCGCTGGGGTCGGTGAAGATGTACATGTGCCGGCGGATGTCCTCGCCCGAGCGGTCGAGGAAGGGCACCGCGCTCTCGAGGATGGGCGGGACGACGGGCGTGAACCCGTAGCGCTGGAACAGCCCGCGCAGCGACGCCGCGACCTGCTCGGCCCGGACCGCCTCGGCCCCCGAGACGTCGGCGATGCCCGCGATGGGCGGCTCCGGGCTCATGGGTTGACGATCGCGTCCACGACGGCGACCAGCTGGTCGCGGGGGACGGTCTGCTGGGCCGAGCGGTCGGTGCGCCACTCGTCCCGGTCGGTGATCTCCTTGGCCCGCTCGGCCCCGGCGACCAGGTCCTTGATCTGCACCTCGCCGGCGTCGAACTCGTTCCCGCCGACGATGACGGCCACGGGCGCCGATCGCCTGTCGGCGTACTTGAGCTGCTTCTGGAAGTTCTGGGTGCCCTGGTAGAGCTCGGCCCGGATGCCGGCGGCGCGCAGGTCGTCGACCATCACCTGGTAGTCGGCGAGCCGGTCGCGGTCCATCACCGTGACCACCACCGGTCCCGTGAACGACGCCGCCGGGGCCGCGCCCGGCCGGGCCCGGCGGGCGGCGAGCAGGCGGTCGACGCCGATGCTGGCGCCGCAGGCCGGCACCGCCTGGTTCGTGAACCGGCGGACGAGGTCGTCGTAGCGGCCGCCGCCGGCCACCGAGCCGAACTCGCGCTCCTTCCCCTTCTCGTCCACGGTCACGAAGGTGACCACGGCCTCGAAGACGGGGCCGGTGTAGTAGGCGAGACCCCGCACGACGGTGGGATCGAAGCGGACCTGGGGCCGCGCCCCGGTGCCCCCGAGGAACGTCTGGATCGCCGTCAGCTCCTCGACGCCCTCCCGGCCCTCGGGATCGTCCCCGACCAGCTCGACGAGCCGGCCCAGGACGACCTCCCGCTCGGCGTCGCCGGCGTCGATGAACTGCAACACGAGATCCCGCTGCGTCGCGTCGAGCTGGGCGCCGGTGGTGACGTCGCCGGAGGAGTCGGTCCGACCGGCGCCGAGGAGGTCGGCCACGGCGTCGCGGCCGAGCCGGTCGAGCTTGTCGACGGCGCGCAGCACCGCCATCTGCTGGGTCTGATCGTCGACGCCGCTGCGGTTCAGGATCCCGGTCAGGACCTTGCGATCGTTGACGCGGATCTCGTGGGCGCCGTCGAGACCCACCTCGTCGAGGGCGGTCGACAGGAGCACGCACGCCTCGGCGTCGACCGTCGGCGAGGCGCTGCCGACCGTGTCGAAGTCGCACTGGTAGAACTGCCGGAACCGGCCGGGACCGGGCTTCTCCCGCCGCCACACCGGTCCGTACTGGTAGCGGCGGAAGGGCGTCGGCAGGTCCTGGCGGTTCTGGGCGACGAACCGGGCCAGCGGCGCGGTGAGGTCGTAGCGCAGGGCGATCCACTGCTCGTCGTCGTCGTGGAGGGCGAACACGCCCTCGTCGGGGGCGTCCTCGTCGGGGAGGTTCTTACCCAGGGCGTCGAGGTACTCGATGGCCGGCGTCTCCAGCGGCTCGAACCCGAACAGCCGGTACGTGGCGAGGATCGCCTCGATGGCCTCGGCCCGTTCGACCACCGTGTTCGCCGGGGCGTCGGCGAAGCCGAGCGGCAGCCGCGCCTTGGGGCGTCCGGGATCTGACACTGGTCTTCCTCTCGCCGGGCGGGCCGCCGGCCATCCTGGTGCCCACCCCTCCGGAGCGGCAAGCCGGTTGCCGCCGGGCCGGGCCGGCGCGCACGCCACCCGGACGGGTGGGTAGGGCGGCTGAACGAGGTCATCCCCCGGAAGCGGATCGCCTGGAAGTCCGTCGGCGGTGGAGGACGGCGTCTGAGGATGCCGGCCTGGCCACACTGATGCGGTGGCCGGACCCGATCGTCGCGCTGCCGTCATCGCCCGTCTGGGTGCGGCGGGGTGCATCGCACCCGAGGAGGAGGCGGGCGCCGTGCTCTCCGCCGCGCCCGACGACCTGACCCTGGAGACGTGGCTGCGCCGGCGCGAGCAGGGCGAGCCGCTGGAGTGGATCCTGCGGTCGTGCTCGTTCGGCGGGCGCCGGCTCCACCTCGTGCCCGGCGTCTACGTCCCCCGCCCGCAGAGCGAGGAGCTGGCCCGGCGGGCCGCGGCCGTGCTGCCCGCCGGCGGCTGCCTGCTCGACCTGGGCACGGGGTCGGGCGCGGTGGCCGCGACCGTCGCCGCCGAGGTGCCGACCGCGGCGGTCGTGGGGATCGACCTGGCCCCGACGGCGGCGCGCTGCGCCCGGTCCAACGGCGTGGCCGCGGCGGTGGCCGACCTGGCCGCCGCGCCGGTGCGGCCCGGGTCGGTCGACGTGGTCGTCTCGGTCGCGCCCTACGTCCCCACCGAGGCACTGCGGCTGCTCCCGCCCGACGTCCAACGCCACGAGCCCCGCCGCGCCCTCGACGGTGGGCCCGACGGCCTCGACCTCGTCCGGGCCGTGGTCCGCACCGCGGCCGAGGTCCTCCGCCCCGGCGGGTGGCTGCTGGTCGAGCTGGGTGCCGACCAGGACGCCCTCCTGGCTCCCGCCCTGGCCGTCGCCGGCTTCGGCCCCGTCCAGACCTGGACGGACGGGGACGGCGACCTCCGCGGCCTGGGCGCCCGCCTCCATCCCTGACGGCCACACTGGCGCCATGGAGGACCGCGACGGGATGGAGGCCGCGCTGAGGGCCGCGGCCGGCGGCCTCGACGCCGGCGAGCTGCCCATCGGCGCGGCGGTCGTCGTGGACGGCGCGGTGGTGGCCCGGGGCCCACACCCAGGAGCGGGGCCAGCGCCGTCTCCTCGTCCACGCCGAGCTGCTGGCGCTCGACGGCGCCGACCGCGTCCTCGGCGTCGATCGGCCCCGCGCCACGCTCTACACCACGCTCGAGCCCTGCCTCATGGGCCTGGCCGCGGCGGCCACGGCGATGGTGCCCCGGGTCGTGGTCGCTTTGGCCTCGCCGGGGGACGGCGCCGCCGCGCTGGCCGCCGAGTGGGACGCGAGCCGGTCGGACGACCTTCCCCACCTTCGCCTCCCCACCGTCGTCGGAGGCATCGCCGCCGACGAGGCCCGCGCCCTCTTCGCCCGCTTCTGCGCCGCCCGTCCCGACGCCACCGACGGCCTCACCGCGTGGGCCCGCACGTTGCTCTGACAGGTAGGGCGGTACGGTGCGGTCCGCTGATGGCGGATCGTGCTGTCGGCGGGGATGAAAGCGGAGGCCGGGATGGGCCGTCTGAGAGCACTCGTCGTGGCGACCGTCGTCGTCGCCGGAACCATCGCGGGCGTCATGCCCGTCGCACCGCTGGCCCCCGCGGGCGCAGTGGTGAACCCGACGCCGACCATCGACCCGCTGAACCGGGCCTCGGTGTGGGCGGCCTACCAGTCGAGCCTGGTCGAGGCCCAGGCCGTGCCGGTCGGCTGGTCCGGCACGACCAGCCCGTGCGTCGAGGGCTCCGAGTCGGCGGCGTCGATCGCGGCCACCCGCGCGGCACTCAACTTCTACCGCGGGCTCAACGGGCTTCCCAACGCCACCATCGACGCCGGGGCATCGGTCGACGCCATGCGGGCCGCCCTGCTGATGGAGGCCAACTCGGGCGAGATCGTCAACCACAACCCACCGTCGAGCTGGACGTGCTGGACCCAGCCCCGGGACGACGCCGCCTTCAACCACAACCTCTCGTCATTTTCGGGTGCTCGCGCCATCGAGCAGTACGTGATCGACAACGGCGACAGCAACGACTGGGCCGGGCACCGCCGCAGCGTGCTCAGCGCCCGGGCCACGTCCTACGCCGTCGGCTCCACGACGAACCGCAACGCCATGCGGGTGACCGCCACCGGTGACCTGCCGGCCGGCGTCGACTGGATCGCCTGGCCCAACGAGGGCTTCGTCCCGAAGGCCACCATCCGTCCCTACCTCTTCTGGCAGAAGGCCCTGTTCTCGCTGTGGAACGTCGAGGAGACGGACCTCGACTTCTCGGCGGCCACGGTCTCGGTGAAGGTCGGGAGCACGAGCCTCCCGGTGGAGATCCGCGACGAGAACTTCAACCAGCTGACCTGGTACACGACCCTGCCCGCAGACTGGGACACCTCGGCCGCCGACGTGAAGTTCGACATCACGGTGTCGGGCATCAAGACCGCCGGGGGCGCAGCCGTCGCGAACCGGATCTACTCGAGCACCGCCATCACCTCGGCCTCGGCCGCCACCGCACCGGGGGCGCCGACCGGCGTCACCGCCACGGCCGGCAACGCCCAGGCCAACGTGTCGTGGACCGCGCCGGCGTCCACCGGCGGGTCGCCCATCACCGGCTACAAGGTCACCCCGTACATCGGGGGCACGGCCCAGACCCCCCAGACGACCTCCGGTGCCGGCACCACCAAGACCGTCACCGGCCTCACCAACGGCACCGCCTACACCTTCAAGGTCCAGGCCGTGAACGCCATCGGCACCGGCCCCCTCTCCTCGGCCTCCGCCGCCGTCACCCCGGCCACCACGCCGGGCGCACCCACCGGTGTCAGCGCCATCGCCGGCAACCACGAGGCGACCGTCTCGTGGACCGCACCGGCGGCCACCGGAGGCTCCGCCATCACCGGCTACAGGGTCACGCCCTACGTCGGCGCCACCGCCCAGACCGCGCAGTCCTTCAGCGGCGCCGGCACGTCCCGCATCGTCACCGGCCTGACCAACGGCGTCGCCTACACGTTCAAGGTCCAGGCGGTGAACGCCAAGGGCACCGGCGCACTCTCGGCCGCGTCGGCCGCGGTGACGCCGGCAACCGTCGCCCCGCCGTATGCGCCGTACAGCTCGTGGAGCCACCTGGTGGACCAGGTCTACCGCCAGCTGATCGGTCGTCTGCCGACGGCGAACGAGCGCAGCCAGTGGGTCAACACCCTGCAGACCGGCACGTCCAGCCCGGGTGACCTGGTGGCCAACCTCCGCCAGTCGAGCCACCACAAGAACGTCGTCGACCAGGTCACCCGCCTGTACCGGGCCTACTACCTGCGCAGCCCGGACAAGGGCGGCCTCGAGTACTGGATCGCCCAGCGCCTCGGCGGCCGCACCATGGTCTCGATCTCCGACTTCTTCTCCCGCTCGGCGGAGTTCATCGAGATCTACGGACCGCTCAGCAACGCCGAGTTCGTGGCCCTCGTGTACCAGAACGTCCTGGGCCGGCCGGGCTCGGTCGCCGACCGGAGCTACTGGACGAGTGAGATCAGCTCCGGCCGCCGCACCCGGGGCACCGTCATGATCGGCTTCTCCGAGTCGGCGGAGTACAAGGGCACCCAATCCTCCGAGGTCACCGTCTCGGTGCTCTACATCCTCTGGCTCGA
>DASYLG010000613.1:0-2881 GCA_036009685.1 Iamia sp.
CGACGAGATCCTCGCCACCTGGCCCACCGTGAAGGTCAACATCGACCCCAAGCACGACCGGGTGGTCGACGGCCTGGCCCGGGTCCTGGAGGCCGTCGCCGCCGTCGATCGGGTCTGCTGTGGATCGTTCAGCGACAAGCGCCTGGCCCGCCTGCGCACCCTGCTGGGACCGGGGCTGTGCACCTCGCTCGGACCGCGGGGCACGAGCAAGCTGGCCGCCGCCGCCGTCGGCGCCCCGGTGCGGTCGCTGCCGGCGCCCTGCGCCCAGGTGCCCACCGGGGTGAAGGGCCGGCGGCTCGTCACCCCCCGATTCGTCGAGACCGCCCACCGCCTCGGCCTCCAGGTCCACGTGTGGACCATCGACGACCCGGCCGAGATGGCCACCCTCCTCGACATCGGCGTCGACGGCCTCATGACCGACGACGCCCAGGCCCTGAAGCAGGTCCTGGTCGACCGGGGCGCGTGGGTCTGACGCGCCGGCGGGCGCTCCTCGCGGTCGCCGCACCGCTGCTCCTCCTCGTCGCCGCGTGCACGGGTGACGAGTCCGACGACGCCGCCCCCCGCACCGGCGAGGGTGTGAACGAGTCGACCACCACCGACGACGACGCCACGACGACCGAGGTCCCGGACGCCAGCGGTGACGAGCCGACGACGACCGGCCCCCCGGCGGAGGGACCCGCACCGACGGCTCCCGGACTCGATGCCCCCATCGTCGCGCCGGGCCCCATCGGCGGGTCCCGGTTCGTCGCCCGCGTCGAACCCGACCCCGACCCCGAGGGCGGGGGCCGACTCGTGGTCGAGGATCGGGAGACGCGCACGGAGCGGGTCGTCGCCGATCGCCGCGACGCGACGCCCTCCTACCCCCAGGTGAGCGCCGATGGCCAGGTCGTGGCGTGGTCGGAGTCGACGGGCGACTCGGACGCCACCAACCTCGTCATCCGCACCGGGGGCGCCCTCGATGTGCGGGCCGACGCCCCGAACGCCGGCTGCGCCCGATGGATGGCCGATGGCCGGCTGCTCGCGACCGTCTTCACCGGTGGGGACACCGGACACCTCGTCCTGGTGAGCCCGGCCGACGGATCGGTCGAGGACCTGCCGATCGAGCTGGAGGACGCCGTGTGCGCCGCCCCCGCCGGCGCCGACCACGTCGTCGTGCCCGTGGTGGTCGGTGAGCCCTTCGGCCCAGGCGGTTACGACCTCGTCCGGTACTCGCTCGACGGGCGACACGGCGAGCAGGTCGGCCACCTCCCCGGCGGCTGCTCGACGAACGCGATCGCCACCGACCCGGCCGGGACCCGGGCGGCCGTCTCCCTGTACTGCGACGACACGTCCCGCAACGCCATCTGGGTCGTCGACCTCGACGGTGGCGCTCGACCGCTCGTCGCCGAGAACGAGATCGGCGCCGAGTTCGCCGCCTCGGCCCAGTACTGGGACCCGGCGTGGTCGGCCGACGGCACCGTGATCGCCTACCAGCGCTCGGAGCCGGGCCCCGACGACGAGCGGAACATCTCGCACATCTGGCTCGTCACCGTCGCCACCGGCGCCACCGCCCTGCTCGGCGAGCAGGCGGCCTTCGCCCCCGGCCTCTCGCTCGCGGGCTAGTGCCCGCTAGCTGCGGCGGCGGACGCGCATGGTGACGGCGGTCTGGCCGAGGTCGAAGGCGGTGCGGAGGCTGCGCTCGAGGTAGCGCACGTAGCTCGCCGGCAGGTCCTTGTTCGTGAACAGGGTGAAGGTGGGCGGGTTGCTGGCGCCCTGGGTGGCGTAGAGGACCCGAGCACCGTGCGGGCCGGGCTGGGCCGCCTGGGCCTTGGCCAGGACCTCGTTGACCTTGCGGGTGGGGACCCGGCGCCGGTACTGGGCGATGCTGCCCGCCAGCGCCGGCAGCAGCTTGTGGGTGCCCTGGCCGGTCGCGGCGCTGATCTTGAGCACCGGCGCCTCGCCCACGAAGGCCAGCTTGCGGCCCACGTCCTCGGTGACCTTGGCCCGCGCCTCGGCGCCGAGGGTCTCCCACTTGTTGAGACAGACGATCACCGGGCATCCGGCGGCGTCGATCCGTTCGGCCAGCCGCTGGTCCTGGTGGGTGATGCCCTCGGAGGCGTCGATGACGAGGAGGGCGACGTCGGCCAGGTCGACGGCCTGGAGGGCCCGGACCAGCGAGTAGTACTCGGGGCCGTCGTCGATCTTGGACTTGCGGCGCATGCCGGCGGTGTCGACGAAGCGGATGGGCCCGGCCTCGGTCTCGACCACCGTGTCGATGGTGTCGCGGGTGGTGCCCGGCATGTCGTGGACGACGGCCCGCTCCTCGCCCGTCAGCCGGTTGAACAGCGTCGACTTGCCCACGTTGGGCCGCCCGGCGATGGCCACCGACACCGTGCCGGCGTCGTCGTCGGCCACGAGCAGCGGCTCGGCCGGCTCGGGCGCGGCCTCGGGCAGGACGGCGACGAGGGCGTCGAGCATGTCGCCGGTGCCCCGGCCGTGGAGGGCGCTGATCGGGTGGGGATCGCCGAGGCCGAGGCGGAGCAGCTCCCATACGAGGTGGTCGCGGCTGGTGCCGTCGACCTTGTTGGCGATCACGAGGACGGGCGCCTTGGCCCCCCGGAGGATCTGGGCGACCCGGTCGTCGTCGTCGGTGAGCCCGACGGTGGTGTCGATGACGAGGAGGATGGCGTCGGCCTCGCGGATGGCCTGCTCGCTCTGCTTGGACACCTTGTCGTCGAGCGCCGTGCCGCGGGCCATCCAGCCGCCCGTGTCGACCAGGACGAACTCGCGCCCGTTCCAATCGGCGGCGACCTCCTTGCGGTCGCGGGTGACGCCCGGCCGCTCCTCGACGATCGCCTCCCGGCGGCCGACGATGCGGTTCAGCAGGGTCGACTTGCCCACG
>DASYLG010000614.1:0-5755 GCA_036009685.1 Iamia sp.
GTCATCCCGCGATCCGGCGGTCTCGTGGTCCGGGCCGATGATGCTGCCCCGCGGGCACCGGCGGTTCCCGAAGTCCAGGCAGAGCCGCTCGCTGGGACCGACGTGGGGCTGGGGCGGGGTGAACTCCTCGACCGGGGCGCCGCGCAGCGCCTCGCTCATGAACGCCCCCCACGTGCGGGCCGGGTACTCGCCACCGGTGACCGAGTTGCCGACGCCCTGGAGGGGCAGGTTGTCGGAGGTGCCGCCGATCCACACCGAGGTGGACAGCTGCGGGGTGAAGCCGACGAACCAGACGTCGCTGGGGCCGTTGGTGGTGCCCGTCTTGCCGGCGGCGGGCTGGGCGCCGAGGTCGGCGTTGGCGCCCGTGCCGCTCTCGACGTTCTGGTGGAGGATGTCGGTGACGGTGCGGGCCACCTCGACCGGCAGCACCCGCTCGGGCGCCGCCTGGTGGGCGAAGAGGACGGAGCCGTCGGCCTCCTCCACCCGATCGATGAAGTAGGGGGCGTTCTTGACCCCGTCGTTGGCCAGGACCGAGTAGGCGGCGGCCATGTCGAGGGGCGAGATGCCGTCGGAGCCAAGGGCCATCGAGGCGTTCTCGGGGTGGAGGGGCGAGGTGATGCCCATCTGCGCGGCCAGGGCCGCGACCCGGTCCGGCCCGACGATCTGGTTCAACCGGAGGAAGGCGCAGTTGGACGACTTGAGCGTCTGCGATGTGATCGTGCCGGATCCGCCCCGCCCCCGGCCGAAGTTCCCCGGAGGGTCGTCCTCGGGGTACCCGGGGATCTGGCAGGGACCGGAGCCGTCGATCTGGGCGGTCGGTGAGATGCCCTGGAGGATGGCCTGGGTCAGGACGAAGGTCTTGAAGGTCGACCCGACCTGGCGGTTCGACGACTGCGACAGGTCGAACTGGTAGCGGTCGAAGCCGGGTCCGCCGACCAGGAAGCGCACCGCCCCGTTCTTGGGCTCGACCCCGGCCATGGCCGCGGTGCCGATGCGACGGGACCCGTTGGGGGCGGGCGCCAGGTTGAAGGTGCCGTCGCCGTTGTTGGCCTGCGCCGGCAACGTCTCGTTCCGGGCCGCCTGGGCCAGCAGGTACATGGACTGGTCGAAGGTCGTGTAGATCCGCAGGCCGCCGCCGTAGAGGCGGTTGTAGCGGGCCGTCGGGGTGTCCCCGAGACGGGGGTCGTCGAGCAGCTGCTGCTTGACCGACTCGAGGAAGTAGTCGTCGGGCTGCTGGGGCAGGTTGGGCTCGGTCGGCAGCTGGGTGAACTTGCCGATGTCGCGATCGAGCTCGGTGATCCGGTTGGTGGTGTAGAGGGCGTCGAGCACGGTGGCCCGGCGGGCGATGGTCTGGGATCGGCCCTTGAACGGGTCGCAGGAGATCGGGCACCGGATGATCCCGGCGAGCATCGCCCCCTCGGCCCAGGTCAGATCGGCCACGTTCTTGTCGAAGTACACCTCGGCCGCGGCCTGGACGCCGTAGGCGCCCGAACCCAGGTAGATCGAGTTCAGGTACCGCTCGAGGATCTCGTCCTTGGTGTACTCCTCCTCCAGCTCGACGGCGAGGACGGCCTCCCGGATCTTGCGGGCGAAGTCCTGGTCGCCGCCGGTGATGGCGTTCTTCACCACCTGCTGGGTGATGGTCGAGCCGCCCTGGGCCACGTCGCCGCTCTCGATGTTGGCGGTGAGGGCCCGGCCGATCGAGCGGGCATTGACGCCGTTGTGGCTGTAGAAGGACGAGTCCTCGGCGGCCAGCACCGAGTCGATCACGGTGCGGGGCACGTCCTTGATCTCGACGGGGTCCCGGTTCTCGGCCGACACGAAGGTCGCCATCTGGTTGCCGAAGCGGTCGTAGACGTAGGAGCGCTGGGACAGCGGATCGAGGGTGACCGACGGGATCTCGAAGCTGTGGGACTTGGCGATCTCCGAGACCTTGGGCGCGACGACGAAGATCGATGTCGTCAGCGTCACCACTCCCAGCACGACGATGCCGCCGAGCCGGATGATCCGCCCCACGTTGACCAGGACCGCGTCCCTCAGCTTCCTCAACACGCCTGGTGGAGGTTAGTGGTCGGCCCCCTCGCGACCCTCGCGGGAGGACCGGTAGGTTCACCACTCATGGCCCATCCCCGCCCCTTCCGCTTCGGCGTCCAGCTCAGCTCCGCTCCCGACGCCGCCACCTGGGCCGGCCTGGCCCGCCAGGCCGAGGACCTCGGGTTCTCGACCCTCTTCATGCCGGACCACTTCGGCGATCAGCTCTCCCCCGTCGTCGCCCTGCAGGCCGCCGCCGACGCCACCACGACGCTGCGGGTGGGCACCCTCGTCTTCGACAACGACTACCGCCACCCGGTCGTGCTGGCCAAGGACTGCGCCACGCTGGACGTGCTCAGCGGCGGGCGTCTCGAGCTGGGCCTGGGCGCGGGCTGGATGACCTCGGACTACGTGCAGTCGGGCATCCCCATGGACGAGCCCAAGGTCCGGGTCGACCGCATGGTCGAGGCCATCGCCGTGCTCAAGGGCGTCTTCGGCCCCGACCCCTTCTCGTATCAGGGCGAGCACTACACGCTCGCCGGCTACGACGGGCTGCCCAAGCCCGTCCAGGAGCCCCACCCCCCGCTGCTGATCGGCGGCGGGCTCAAGCGGGTGCTGTCGTTCGCCGCCCGCGAGGCCCAGATCGTCGGCGTCAACCCCACCATCCCCAACGGCCAGGTCGACGTCGACGCCGCCCGCTCGGGCACGGCCACGCTCACCGACCAGAAGATCGAGTGGATCAAGACGGCGGCGGGCGACCGCTTCGCCGACATCGAGCTCAACGCCCTCCACTTCGCCACCATCGTCACCGACGACAGGGCCGGGACGATCGAGATGATGGCGCCCCTCTTCGGCATCGGGCCCGACGAGGTGGCCGACTATCCCCACGCCCTCATCGGCACGGTCGACGAGATCTGTGCCGATCTCGAGGCCCGCCGCGAGCGCTGGGGCTTCTCCTACGTCGTCATCCAGGGCGACAGCATGGAGCCCTTCGCCCCCGTCGTGGCCAAGCTCGCCGGCTCCTGACCGATGAGGGCGGCCGGCCGGTGACGTCGGACCTCGCATGACCACGTTGCAGGAGATCGTCGACGGCCAGGTGGAGGCCGGGCGCGTGCCCGGAGCGGTGGCGCTGGTGGCCGACGTCGGATCGGGCGCGGTCGACGTCGCCGTCTCCGGCCGGCGCGCCATCGACGGGGCGCCGATGACCCGGGACACGGTGTTCCGCATCGCCTCGCTGACCAAGCCGATCCTCGCCGCCGCCACCATGGCCCTGGTCGACCGGGGCCGGTTCGGGCTCGACGACCCGGTGGCCACGTGGCTGCCCGAGCTGGCCGAGCCGATGGTGCTGCGATCGATCGACGCCGAGCTGGACGACGTCGTGCCGGCCGTGCGGCCGATCACCGTCCGGCACCTCCTCACCTTCCAGGGCGGGCACGGCTTCCCGTCCGACTTCTCGGTGCCGTGGGTCCAGCACGTCTTCGCCGAGCGGCTGCAGGGCCCGCCCCGGCCGCAGGAGGCCCGCCCCGCCGACGAGTGGGTGGCGGCCATGGGTCGCCTCCCGCTCCTCCACCAGCCCGGCGAGGGTTGGACCTACAACGCCGGCAGCGACCTCCTCGGCGTCCTGCTGGCCCGGGCCGAGGGGGCGCCGCTGAGCGATGTCTTCGGCGACACCGTGCTCGGGCCGCTCGCCATGGCGGACACGGCGTTCGTCGCCGACGAGGAGTCCGTGACGCGGATGGCGACCCAGTACCGCCGGGACGACACGGGCGCCCTCGAGCTCCTCGACCCGCCCGAGGGCCAGTGGGCCTCTCCCCCGCCCTTCCTCTCGGGCGCCGGCGGACTGGTGTCGACGGTGGACGACTGGCTGGCCTTCGCCCGGATGCTGCTGGCATCCGGGACCGGGCCGGACGGCGCACGCGTGCTCGACGCCGAGTCGGTGCGGCTGATGATGACCAGCCACGCCGAGGCCGAGGCGGACAGCCCCTTCCTCCAGGGCCACGGGTGGGGCTTCGGCGGCAGCGTCGACCGGGCCGCCACCGAGCCGTGGAACGTCCCCGGCCGCTACGGGTGGACCGGCGGTTCGGGCACCGCCGGCTACGTGATCCCGTCCCGAGGCCTGGTCACCATCTGGATGGGCCAGGTCGAGATGGCCGGCCCCGACGACTTCTCGGCCCTGGCGGCCTTCCTCTCCTGGGCCGCCGGGCGTTGATCACCAGCCGGGGACGGCGGAGCCGGGGGCCCAGGCGGCGTGGGTGCCGCTCGAGATGCGCTGCGGGAGGCGGAGCTTCGCCACCGGCCCCGCGCTGACGTCGGCGGCGTCGATCACCCAGCACTCGGACGTGTCGTGGGCGGCATCGGTCGTGAGCGTCACCAGGTAGGCGTCGTCCTCGGCGGTGCCACCGACCTTGGGGGCGACGCCGACCTCGGAGCAGTAGACGCCGTCCGGGAGGCGGAGGTGCTGGTCGGCCCCGGTCTCGACGTCGTGGCGGACGAGGCCGTCGAACAGGAACCAGCCCGGCTTGCCGGTGGCGGCGTGGACGTAGCGGTGGCGCTTCCCGGCCACGGCCGGGTTGATGATGCCGAACTCGGTGTAGGTGTCCCGGATGTGCTCCTCGTAGGTCGTCCCCGTCCTCAGGTCGAAGCGCCAGCGGTGGAGGCGGGTCTTCATCCAGTCGAGGGCGAGGTAGCGGAACATCCACATCTCGTCGCTGACGTCGGGCTGGGGCATGGGGGCCTCCTGGTAGAAGCCCTCCAGCACGATCTCGTCGCCGTCCTCGTAGGCGTTGGTGAAGTGCAGGACGTAGGTCGGGTCGGCCTCGAACCAGATGATGTCGTCGACCCCGCCCCGCTTGGGCAGCACCGCGAAGCGGCTGGGCTCGTCGTGCATGGCCAGGGCGAAGTGGCCCTTCTCGAGCAGCCGCGGGTCCCAGTACATGGGGAAGGCGTTGAGGATCACGTGGTTCTCGGTGAACGCCATGTCGTGCGGGAGGCGGGGCCCGGGCAGCGGGACGGGGGTGTGGTGCACCAGGCGGTTGTCGGCGTCGACCACCCCGTAGTGCAGGTAGGGCGCCTCCAGCCCGTAGCCGAAGAAGTACATCTCCCCGGTGGCTTCGTCGACCTTGGTGTGGGCCGACACGCCCGCGGGCGGGAACCAGCCGTCCCAGCTGGTGGCACCGATGGTGTCGAGGGTGAGCGGGTCGAGCCGGTAGAGGTCGCCGCACTGCCAGAAGCTGGTGAGGGCCTGGCCGGCGTGGACGACGACGTCGGTGCTCGACGCGTCCTTCATGCGGGTGCGGGCGCCCCAGCCGCCAGGGGCCTCGGCCACCTTCGGGCTCTCGGAGATGCCGGCCCACAGGCTGCGGCCGACCTCCTGCTCGGCCTCGAACCCGGCGGTCCGGACGAAGCGGTTGCGGTACCACGCCCGGCCGTCCTGGAAGCCCACGGCGTGGACCATGCCGTCGCCGTCGAACGGGTGGTAGCGCTCGATCGGGAGGTGGACCGGGTTCTCGGTGTTGCGCAGGTAGAGCCCGTCGAGGTCGTCGGGCAGCTCCCCGGCCACCAGGTCGAGCGTGTCGACGTGCCACTCCTCGTGCTGCGGGCGCCAGGGACCGCTGCGGTACGGGTGGTCGTCGTCGTCCGGCAGCGTCCGCAGGGCTCGACCCACCAGCTCGATGTCCATGACGCCGAGGCTGACACGTCTGGCCCGTCGATGCTGGCGCGGCCC
>DASYLG010000615.1:0-7297 GCA_036009685.1 Iamia sp.
CCGCACGACACCCTGAAGCTCCGCCTCGCCATCGCCCTCGGACAGCCCCCGGCCCTCCTGTTCCCCTGGCCGCCCGTCCTCATCGAGGACCCCGCCTACCGCAGCGCCCACGGCTGACCCCTGAGGTCCGGTCGCCGGTCCGGGGGGCGCTCCCCGGATCGGCGCCGACCGCGGTTCGGCGCCGTACTGTGTGCCGCCACGGGTCCGGTCCCGAGATGGAGGCACGATGTCGGGGTTCTTGCTGGCCGCGGCCAAGGGCGGCGCCCTGCCCGAGGGCGCGGTCGTCCTCAAGGAGCTCACCACCGAGCACAACATCGCCTGGGTGATCATCGACGTGGTCATCATCTTGGTGGTGGCCCGGCTGGTCGGCGCCCTGTTCCGGCGCATCGGCCAGCCGCCCGTCATCGGCGAGATCCTGGCCGGGCTGATCATGGGGCCGCTGGTCCTCGGGTCGGGCACGGTCACCGAGCTGTTCAACCTCGACGAGCCCATCAGCGCCACCCTGTTCCCCGCCGATGCCCGCCCGTTCCTCAAGGTCCTGGCCGAGCTCGGCCTCGTCATCTTCATGTTCGTGGTCGGGCTCGAGCTCGACATGAAGCTGATCAAGGGCAAGGAGCGCCTGGCCGCGGGGGTGTCGATCACCTCGGTCATCTTGCCGTTCACCCTCGGGTTCGGCTTGGCCTCGCTGATCCGCGACGACTACCTGCCCGACGGCATCGACTTCCTCCCCTTCGCCCTGTTCATCGGGGCCTCGATGTCGGTGACGGCGTTCCCGGTGCTGGCCCGCATCCTCACCGAGCGGCGCATGCAGAACACGCCCGTCGGCGCCGTGAGCCTGGCCTGCGCGGCCATCGACGACCTCCTGGCCTGGTCGCTGCTGGCCCTCGTCACCGCCGTCATCGAGTCGTCCGCCGGCAGCGGCGGCAACCCCGCCGCCGATCTCGGCCGGGTGATGGGGCTCACCATCGCCTTCGGCCTCTTCATGTCGGTGGCGGTCAAGCCGGTGCTCGTCTGGCTCAACGGGCGGTTCAAGGCGCAGGGCCTCACCCCCGACATCCTCGCCGCCGTGCTGGGGATCCTCCTGGTCTCCTCCTGGGTCACCTCCCACATCGGCATCCACTCGATCTTCGGCGCCTTCCTGCTGGGCGTCGTCTTCCCCCGCGAGGGGGCGGCGGAGTTCACCCACGCCATCCTCGAGAAGGTCGAGAGCGTCGCCGTCCTGCTGCTGTTGCCGCTGTTCTTCATCGTCACCGGGCTCAACGCCAAGATCCCGGCCGGGGTCGAGGTGGGCGAGTTCCTGAAGCTGCTGGGGATGATCCTCGTCGTCGCCTGCGTGGGGAAGTTCGTCGGTGCGACCGTCGCCGGCCGCTTCCAGGGGATGTCGTGGCGGCGCTCGGCGGCCATCGGCACGCTGATGAACACCCGGGGCCTCACCGAGCTGGTGCTGCTGTCGATCGGTCTCGACAAGGGCGTGCTGAACGGCACCATGTTCACGGCCCTGGTGCTGATGGCGATCATCACGACGGTGATGACCTCGCCGCTGCTGAACAAGATCTACCCGGCGCGGATGGTCGAGCACGACATCGCCGAGGCCGAGCGGGCCGCCCTGGGCGACGCCATCGCCTTCCGCGTGCTCGTGGCCATCGACGACCCCACCCGGGCCGAGCCGGTCGTCGACCTGGCCTGCGGGATCGCCCGGGCCCAGCAGCCGGCCGAGGTCGTGCTGACCAACTTCGAGGAGCAAAGGGAGAACGCGACCGGACGCGAGCTCTCCAGCTTCCTCGACGCCGTCGCCGGCGAGCTCGACACCATGCACGGGCTCGAGGAGCGGGTGCGGGCCCAGGGGCTCTCGGTCCAGTCGTTCTCGCAGCGGACCACCTCGCTGGCCGCCGACATCGCCGCTCAGGCCCAGCGGATGGGCGCCCGCCTCGTGCTCGTGGGCGATCGGCGCGACGACCCGGCGTGGGTCGCCACCGTCGGCGAGCTGGTGGCCCTCGGGCCGGCCGACGTGGGCGTCGTCGTGGCCCCGCTGCCCCGGGCCACGCCGCCGGCCGCCGGGGTCCCGGTGGCCGGCGCTCCGGTGGTCGGCGCTCCGGTGGTCGAGGTGGGCGACGGGCCCGCCGGCGTCGCCGCCCTCGAGTACGGCGTGCGCCTCGCCCTCCCCGCCGGCGCCGCCCTCACCATCGTGGGCCTCGCGTCCGCCGGGCGCGGCGCCAAGCGGTTCGCCACGGTGGTCGAGCGGTTGCGGGCGCTGGGCCACGAGGCGAGCACGGTGGACGCCGGTCTCGACACCCCCGAGGGCGCCGCCGCGGCCACCGACGCCGTGGCCGTCGTCCGGCCCTTCGCCAGCCCCGAGGGCCTCCAGCCCGTCGAGCGGGCCCGACCCGATGCCGAGCGCTTCGGGTGCCCCGTCCTCCTCGTCGCCCCCGACCCCAACCAGCTCGAGCGCTCCGCCCTCGACACCCTCCTCACCGACGCCGAGTCCGCCCCCCAACCCGTCGACTGACCCCGTTCTCGGCACGGAACTGCCGGATATCCCGGCCCTTCCGTGCCGAGAACGGATCAGGCTGCCGGTCGGCGGGCGTCCAGGAGGGCGGTGAGCTCGGCGAACGAAGGTCTCGGGCCTCTGGGTCAGGTCGAACCACGTCCGTCGCAGGACGATGTACCCGGCGGCGGCCAGCCGCCGGTCCCGGACGGCGTCGTGACGGGAGTCGGAAGCCTGGCCGTGCCACCGGCGGGAGTCGAGCTCGACGACGATCTGCCCCGGCCGGAAGAGGGCGTCGACCCGCCCGATCCACCCTCGTTCGTCGCTGATGTCGACCTCCCACTCCGGCTCGGGCAGTCCGGCGGCGAGGATGATCGCCCGACTCAGGGCCTCGAGCTCGGACTGCCCGGGCACGAGATCGTCCCGACCCAGGAGCACCTTCCGCAGCTGTCGTGTCCCCGGCCGACCCCGGCCGGCCATGCGGGCGAGGACCACGTGCAGGCCGGCGTCGGTGGTGAGGCCGTGCCGCACGACCTCGGCGACGGCGCGCTCGAGCCGGATGGGACCGATGCTCCCCGCCAGATCCATGATCGTACGGGCGGGCGTCGTGACCGGGACGCCGCGGTGGATCGTGACGTGCTCGGGCGGGATGAGGTTCGACCGGTGGACGACGGCGCCGCGCCGCTCGTTGCTCCCGTCGGCGGGCCGCAGCAGCTCGATGCGGCGGTCCTCCGGGAACCCGGGCACGGCCCACAGCGCGGCTCCCGTGCGGTGGGAGGCCCAGGTCTGCGGACCGTGGATCCGGATGGCCCCGAGCACCCGTGCCTCGAAGGTGATGGGTGCGCCGCCGACGAGGTAGCTCCCGCGACCCACCGGGACGAGTCGTCCGGCGTGGGTCCAGGCAACGACCTGGTGGCGGGTCACGCCATGGGCGACCAGGTCCTCGAAGGTGACGATGCCGTGGTCGGCGGCGGCCCGTCGAGCGATCGCGGGCCAGCCGTCGAGATCCATGGCCCGATCTTCACCCCTGTCTGACCCCGTCAACCCCCGCTCTCGTTCTCGGCACGGAAGTGCCGGGATATCCGGCTCTTCCGTGCTGAGAACGATGGGGGGGTGGGGTCAGCGGACGAGGCTGGACTCGAAGACGGCGCTGCGGCGGCCGAGGGCGATGCGCATGCCGGGGGTGAGCACGACGGACTGGCCCTCGGGGATCGGGACCCACTGCTGGCCGTTCTCGTCCCAGACGAACGAGCCGTTGGTGCCGGACAGGTTGACCAGGTGGACGTCCCAGTCGACGAGGCGGAGCTCGGCGTGGGCCCGGGAGATGGACCGCTCGGGGTCGTCGACCGGCAGGGGCAGGGCCAGGCCCTGCTGCACCAGCTCGCTCACGTCGGGCTGGCGGCCGACGACGTAGTCGGACGACAGCGAGAACGTGGCCCCGTCCTCGAACACCATCACCCCGAGCGGGGGTCGCGGCCCCTGGGTGAGGATCTGGGTGTTCTGGACCATGGAGATCCCGCAGGACGAGCAGAAGCGGGAGCGGGGGTCGTTGAAGTGGCCCCGCGAGCAGATGACGCCCTGGACGTGGACCTCGGCGGTGACCTGGTCGGGCTGGCGGACCGCTCCCGGGTCGGTCTCGACCGGAAGGGCCTCGCGGTCCTCCGGCTCCTCCTCGTCGAGGGCGCCCAGCAGCTGCGAGGTGAACTCGGCCGGCGGGGCGTCGGAGGCCGGGGCCGGGGCCGGGGTCCCGGCGACGGGGGCGGAGGGAAGGGCCACGGTGGCCGCCTCGAAGGCCGGCGGTGCCGGATCCTCGACGGGGACGTCGGCCACCGGCAGGGCCTCGAACGGCACCGGCTCGGGGGCCGACGGCGGCGGTGCGGTGGGCGGGCTGACGAGCGACGACCCGTCGGGCGGTGGGGTCGGCGTGCCCGGCGCCTCCGGGACGGCGGTGGGAGCGAGGCCACCGTCGGGGGCGAGGACCTCGTCGGGCGGGCCCTTGTCGAGCGTCGGCGCCGAGGCCGGAGCATCGGGCTCGGGCGAGCCCCACGCCGGCGCCGGGGCGGCGTTGGCCGCCTCGGCCTGGGCCAGGTCGTCGGCGTCGAAGTCGACGGTGGACGGGGTCCACGCCTGGGTGGGGGCGTCGAGGACGGGGGTGGCGGCCGCCGCCGCGGCGGCTGCTGCTGCCGCCTCCTCGGCCGCCATCGCCTCGGTCGAGGCCGACGACGTGAACGGGTTGGACTCGGCGTCGGCCGGCGGCGAGACCGACACCTCGGCCGCCGGCGGGGCGGGCGTGGGCTCCGACACCACCGACATGGCGGCGACGGCGTCGGCCTCGGACGAGGACGACGGCGGGGCCGCGGGCGGAGCGGCCGGGGGGACATCGGCCACCGCGGCGTCGGTGGGCGAGGTCAGGGTGGTGATCGAGAAGCCGTTGCCCGGCGCGGTGCCGGCCTGGACATCGACGTCGAACACGGGGGACGGGACGGGCGCCCCGGCGGGGTTGACCGCGATGGTGTGGAACGTGCCCGCCACCTCCCGGTCGACGCCGGTGAACGACCCCACGCCGGTGAGGGTCTCCTCGGCGGCGGTGCCCATCAGGTGGACCTCGACCGAGCCGTAGACCTTGACGTAGGTGCCGGCGTCGGAGGCGGCGATCACGGCGAAGCCGGGCAGGGCGGCGGCGTCGTCGGCGGCCACCAGGGCGGCCAGGTCGCGGGCGAGGGCCCGAGCCGGCGTGGCGCTGGTGGTGGCGGCCACGGCGTCGGTGAGCCGGCGGACCAGGTCGACCGGTGTGCGGCCGGCGACGAACAGCACGGCGCCGGCGGTGCGGGTGACGAGGCCGTCGGCCCCAGGGACGGGGGCGAGACGCCCTTCGCTCAGGTTCATGCGGCCCTCCCGAGGGCGTCGAGGGCGTCGGCCACCTCGGCGGCGGTGCGGAACCGGGCCGAGAGGTCGGGGTCGAGGCAGCGCCGGATCAGCTCCGCTTCGGCGTCGGACAGCGACGGGTCGAGGGTGGGGGGCGACGACAGCACCCGCCGGACGGCCAGCAGGGGGTCGCGGGCCGGGAGGTCGCCGTACACCCCCTTGCCGGTGAGGACGCGGTGGAGGGTGACGCCGAGGGCCCAGATGTCGGTGGCCCGCGAGGCCCGCTCGCCCCGCATGATGGCGGGGTCGAGGTACTCGACCGACCCGATGGCGCCGAGGCCGGTGATGGTCTGGCCCGGCGCCAGCACCTGCACCAGGCCGAGGTCGGCCAGCTTGGCGCCGTCGTCGGTCAGCAAGATGTTGGCCGGCTTGATGTCGCGGTGGGCGATGCCGGCCTCGTGCAGGTCGTGGGCGGCCCGGGCGGCGGCCGAGACGGCGGCGACGGCACCCTCCCGGGTCACCTCGCGGGTGGGGTAGGCCAGCGACCCGCCGGGGCAGAACTCCATGGCGTAGTAGCACTGACCGGCCTCCTGGCCGGCGTCGTACAGGGTCACGAGGTTGGCGCTGCGGACCTTGGCGAAGGTGCGCAGCTCGCGGGTGAGGCGGTGGAAGGCCTCCTCCCCGGCGGAGACCTGGAGCACCTTCACGGCGACGTGGTCGGCGGCGATGCCCAGCCGAGTCGGGGTGGCGGCGAGGAAGTACTTGCCGCTGCTCCCCTCACCGAGGGGCTGGATGAACTGGTAGTCGGCGATGCGTTCCATGGTTCCTCGTGTCAGACGATCCGGCCGCCGTTGAACCGCCAGCGGACGAAGAAGATCTTCATCGGTCCGTTGGCGAACAGCCAGGTGATGATCCAGGTGGAGAAGAAGAGGAACAGGTAGGCCAGGACGGGCACGTACTGCTCCTTGTTCAGGCCGATGTCACCGAAGGGGTTGAGCACGGCGACGTGCAGCAGGAGGAAGGTGGTCAGGCACTCGGGGAAGAACTGCATGAGGGAGAAGAACGCCGGCCAGTCCTTCTCCCATCGGAACTGCATGAAGAAGTGGTAGATCGGGTCCCACACCAGCGCACCGAAGATGGCCGTGATGGCCAGCGCCGCCAACGTCAGCTTGTAGGTCTGGGCGAGGGGGCTCGGCCCGCCGGCGCTGTCGATCGTGAAGACGATCTTCAACCCGTCGTTCGTCGAGATGAGGAGGAACGGGGTGATGACGATGGTCCAGAGCAGGCCGACGGTGAACGAGACGAACAGCCGTGTCTGGATGCGCCCGAGCAGGACGGGGATCACTTGGGGAGCTCCTTGTGCCGGGCCCACTTCAGCCACTGGGTGCAGCTGCGGATCGGCCCGATCTTCTTGATGAACCCTCGCGAGGCCAGGTCGTCCATGATCCTCACGGCGGCGTACTGCAGGCCCAGGAAGGTGTCGATGCCGGCGAAGTAGTTGCCGAGGGTCATGCTCCCGGCGGCGTAGATCGTCCCGGGTGCGCTCTGGGTGCCGCGGACCTCGAACGAGCGCTCGGTGTCGAGGCGGCCGAGGACGTTGCGCTGGGCCCCCGAGTGGTCGAACAGGTCGGCGTAGAGCCGGTGCTCGCGGATGTCGGACTCGAGGCCGGTGCAGTCGATGACGAAGTGGGCCGGGACCTCGAGGAGGCTGCCGTCGTTCGCCTTCACCTTGGTGACGACGGTCCCGTCGGTGCCGGGCACGACGGAGTCGACGGTGCCGACGTAGGTCCGGTACCAGCCCTCGCGCCGCCCTCGCGACAGCTGCTCCATCCAGTTCTTGCGGATCGGGGTGTTCGTCCCGCCGAGCTGCTCGTACAGCTTCTTGCGCTCGTCGCCCTCGAGCTTCTCGAACTGGAACTTGTAGCGGCCGCCCCAGGTCGACTTGGG
>DASYLG010000616.1:0-2722 GCA_036009685.1 Iamia sp.
CGTCGGCGCCCGCGGGCACCGACGGCGGAGACGGCGAATCGTTCGGGGCGCGCACGACAGGCCCCGGGTGCCGGTCAGGCGGCGGGCTGGGCCTCGGCCGCGACCTTCACCAGGGCGGCGAAGGCCTTCGGGTCGGTGACGGCCAGGTCGGCCAGGACCTTGCGGTCGACCTCGACCTGGGCGATGCGCAGGCCGCTGATGAAGCGGCTGTAGGACATGCCGTTCTCGCGGCAGGCGGCGTTGATGCGCTGGATCCAGAGCTTGCGGAACTCGCCCTTCTTGGCCCGGCGGTCGCGGTAGGCGTACTGCAGGGAGTGCATCACCTGCTCGTTGGCGGCGCGGTAGGACCGGCTCTTGTTGCCGTAGTAGCCCTTGGCGCGCTCGAGGGTCGCCTTGCGGTGCTTCTTGCTGTGGACGGATCGCTTCACGCGGGCCATTGATCTGCTCCTCTTGCTCTCTCTGCTCGTTCTCGACGGGTGGCTCGCCCGGTGGGGCGAGCGGGGTGGCTAGCGGTCGCCCAGCATCCGGCTGATGCGATCGGCATCGCCCTTGGCCACGTCGACCGAACCGGCCAGCCGGCGGGTCCGCTTCGAGGGCTTCTTCTCGAGGATGTGGTTCATCCCGGCCTGGCCGCGCCGCAGCTTTCCCTTGCCGCCGGCGGTGCGCTTGAAGCGCTTGGCCGCGCCGCTGTGGGTCTTCATCTTGGGCATTCGTCTGTCCTCGTCGTTCGGGCCGGGGCGGCCCGGCGGTTCTGGGTGCTCAGGCCTCGGTGGGGGCCGGAGCCTCCGCCTCGGTTGTCTCGGCCTCGGTGGTCGCCGCCTCGGGGGCGGTGGCCTCGGCTTCGGTGGCGGCCGTCGTGGCCACGGGATCGGGGGTGGCGGGGGCGACACCGGGAGCGTCGGCACCGTTGCTGGTGACCTCGGCGGCGGGGGCGGCGCCACCGGTCTCGATGCGGGCTTCCTCCTGGACGGCGGCGGCAGCTTCGTTCGCCGCCTCCTCGAGGGCCTTGGCGTGAGCCGCCTGGGCCTTCTTGTCAGGAGCGAGCACCATGATCATGTTGCGACCGTCGAGCTTGGGGAACACCTCGACGCGAGCCAGGTGGACAACCTCCTCGGCCACGTGGTCGAGGATCTTCTTGCCCAGCTCGGGGTGGGCCATCTCACGGCCCCGGAACATGATCGTCACCTTCACCTTGTGACCCTCGCCGAGGAACTTCTCGACCTTCTTGGTCTTGGTGTCGAAGTCGCCGGCGCCGATCTTGGGCCGGTACTTCATCTCCTTGATGACGACGTTGGTGCTCTTCTTGCGCGACTCCTTGGCCTTCTGCGCAGCCTCGTACTTGTACTTGCCGTAGTCCATGATCCGACAGACAGGGGGGTTGGCCTTGTCCGCCACCTCGACGAGGTCGAGGTCGAGCTCACGGGCGATCGCCAGTGCCTCGGGCAGGGGTCGTATCCCGATCTGGGAGCCGTCGGCTCCCACCAGCCGGACCTCGCGGGCCCGGATGCGATCGTTGATGCGCGGCTCGTCGTTGGGCGGCGCAGCTATGGCCGGTCTTCCTTCATGCGGTGCGGATGTCCTCCGTTGACGGGTGTGTGCGACCGGAGAGCCGTCCGATCCGAAAACGACGGAGCGGACGTCGGAAAGCCGACGTCCGCGAACGCGCCCTGGATGGGCGCTGCATCGATCGACCCGGCGCACCCATCACCGTGAGGCTGATGGCCGGGTGGGGACCCGAAGGTCCCGCTTTCCGTCTTCGGTTGTGCGCCTAGGGTACGGGCGTTCCGCGCGGCGAAGCAACCGTGCGCCCCCGACGACCGTGACGAAGGTGTGATCCGATGAGCCTGTGGACCCCCGGTGGCGAGCACGAGGTGCCCCGTCCGTCCCCCTCCGACCCCCCCGCCGGAGGGCCCGATCCGGCGTCCGGCCCGGCCCTCGAGCTCGACCCGGAGACCGAGGCGGCGCTGGCCGCCATGTCGCCCGAGGAGCGGGCCCAGGCCGAGCAGATGATCGCCGAGATGGCCCAGGCCCGGGCCGAGATCGCCAGCACGCCGGCCGCCGTTGTGGTGGCCAACCACGCCATGGGGCTCTACGAGCTGGCCGCCATCCACCTCTCGCAGCAGCCGCCCAACCTGTCCGAGGCGGGCGTGGCGGTCGATGCCCTGGCCGCCCTGACCAAGGCCCTCGAGGGCCGGTTGGGCGACAACGAGGCCACCTTGAACCAGGCCCTCAACCAGCTCCAGACGGCCTTCGTCGAGCTGACCCAGCGCACCGCCGGCGGCGACGAGACGGGCGGCGGCACCGCCGGATGACCGTCCTCGTCACCGGCGGGGCCGGCTACATCGGATCGCACACGGCCCGGCTGCTGCGTGCCCGGGGCCGCGACGTCGTCATCCTCGACTCGCTGGAGGGCGGCCACCGCGAGGCCGCCCTCGGCGCCCCGCTGGTCGTCGGTGACATCGCCGATGCCGACCTGGTGCGGCGGACCGTCACCGAGCACGGGGTCGACAGCATCGTCCACTTCGCCGCCTACAAGGCGGCCGGCGAGTCGATGGAGGATCCCGGCAAGTACTTCGGCAACAACGTGGCCAAGACCAGCGCCCTCGTCGACGCCGCCCGCACGGTCGGCGTCGACAAGATCGTGTTCTCGTCGTCGTGCTCGGTCTACGGCACCCCCCGGCAGCTGCCGGTGGCCGAGGACCACCCCTTCGCCCCCGAGAGC